>NZ_JBGTZA010000016.1:0-53512 GCF_041807805.1 Streptococcus sp. E29BA | reverse complement strand
CTAGACATAGAGTTCTCCTGTTTTCTTTAGTGTAGAACACTTTATAAATTCTGTCTAGTTTAGTGTAACCGATTCATCTTTTCTCTTTCTTAACTCTTAAACATTAGTTTACACGAGCTTCTGTCGCGTCACTGATTGTTTCTTTGGCGGTATCAATACCATTTGAGAAGGCCACACGAGCTTTCTCTGCTTGTTCAGATGCAAAGTCACTTGCTGACTGTGCCGCATATTCAACCCTGTCTTGTGCGGTGATTGAATCGGCAACATGTTCAGCACGTGTCTTAACATCAACAACGTTAACATTAAGCTCAACCAAGACTAACTTGGTCATCCGTTCCACTTCACGGCTAACAACTTCCTTGATTTGTTCCGCGATGGCAGGAATATCTTTTTGGTATTCAACAATAATGTCAAGGTCAACCGCAACTTCTTTTGTACCAACTTCAACATTGACACCATCAGTGACCTTTTCAGCGTTGAAGGTCTTGTTTTTTAAGTCAGTGAAGAAGCCTCCACTAACAGCCAACAAGCCATCAACGGTTTCTAAAGCATGACCAACAATCTTCTCAATCACCTTGTTTTCATAGGTCAAACTTGTTTTAATTGGTTTTACTACAGTAGTTTCTGCTGGTTTATTTGCTTGATTTGTCATCTATTTCTCCTTTGTTTGCCTTTATTTTAGGAGGCTATCAATAGCCCCTTTAACAGTTGCTTTGGCATCTTCAATGCCTTCCTTGATTTTTCCACCAAGTTTTTCAGCCGTTCCTTCAGCCTCTAACTGTTTGTCTCCTGTGACTTTACCAGCAGCCTCTTTAATACCGCCTGCAACTTGGTCTAGTTTTGCGTCAAATTTTTCTTGTGTCATGATGATAAACCTCTCTATTTTTATTAAACCACACGTGGTTCTGTGTTCTCTTTAATTGTAGTTACTGTGCCAGATACAGCTGACTTGACATAATCAGCTTGCTTGCTCGCAAATTCTCCGGTCGTACTTGCGGCGTTTTCTAGACGATCCTGAACAGTAATGGAATCAGCTTCGTGCTGGGCTCTTGTCTTAATGTCAACAACGGTTACATTGACTTCAACCACTTCAAGGTCTGTCATTTTGCCAACTTCTTCGACAATAACGCGCTTGATGTTTTCAAAAATTGTCCCAACGTGTTTTTGGTATTCAACAATCACCTTCAAATCAACAGCGACTTGCTTGGTACCAACCTCAACATTGATGCCGTCTGTGACATTGTCAGTTGAAACAACCTTGTTTTTCAAATTGGCAAAGAAGCCACCGTCAATGGCTAAGAGACCATCAATATGTTCCAAGGCATAACCAACGATTTTTTCGATAACTTTATTTTCATAAGTTAACTCACCAGCTAAAGCAACTGGGGTTACAGGGGTTACGGTAGTTGTCATCCGTCCATCTCCTTTTATAATTTATTTCTTAATTTGATGAGGTATTTCTCTAAAATACCAGTGTCCTTAAACTGGTGACCGATAATCGCACCTAGTGCTACAATCATCACCAACAAGAGGGTTTTGAAAAATCCGAAGCTGAGGATAATCAGCATCAGCAGGAGCGCGATGATAGCTCCAGTGATAGCATATTTGTACTCACGAATAAAATCCATAAAACCTCCTTAAATCACACGACTCTGCTTGCTTGATCCTGTTTTATCAACTTGTTTAACAACAACAGTTAGGTCAATCGGCTGTTCCACACCGACAAAATCACGCAAGGTTCGTTCAATAGCTGATTTTAAGCGATTAGTGCGGTTGACGACGTCATATTTGGGAACGACATCACCTGTAACCTTAACCTTAAAACGACGTTTGTAAAGCTTGGTCTTAACCACAAAGTCTTTCATCAAGCCATGCTCCTGCACAACAGATTTGACCAGACCGTCGATGGCTGACCTGCTCAGCACTAATTGACCATCTTTTTTAGCGAGTGGTAACTCTGTTTGCAAACGCGGGAAGATAATAATCACTAAAATACCGATTAAAATCACGATAATGAGGGATAAAGCAGCCCAAAACGTATAGGTCGCAATGAGTTGTCTAAAAGGGAATTGAATGCCCGACAAGTCTCTCAAAGCTAGCAGCTGTGGTGGCACATTTGCATCGAGGGCACTCGTTACCAACAGTGGCAACAAGAGCGTCAACAACACAATACCAAGTACAACGCTTATCAGTTTGGTAAGTTTTGACATCTTTCCTCCTATTTTTTGTGTAACGACTGCTATACAAGGGATAGGCAGAACGTTTGATAGATGGCTAGAACGCGAGGTAATGAACACACCCCAAGGAATTCCCCGTTTTCTTAAAAACATCTTAATTAAGGTCTTTTTTGCTTGTCCGTTCATTTTGACAAAGCAAAGTGACCATACAAAGTTGTATACCTCTATACATCTTCGTATTGTCAGTTTACCATAAATGAAACCAAATTGCAAGCGTTTTTTATCACTTTTTCACAAAAAAATTTCCCTTGCTTGAAAACAAGGGAAAATAGACGTGTTATTCACTGTAAATTTTTCAACACTTAACAAGCACTTTCCCCTGTCTAATCTTGGTTGAAAAAGGTATCAACTCTAGCTAAAACCTGGTCATCACCAACCATATAGAGAATATCCTCAGCCTGAATCGTTTCATAAGGCCCAGGCGATAAGATGAGGTTCTCCTCATGCTGAATCGCAATAATGGTCGCTCCTGTCTGATGCCAAAGATTAAGATCTGCCAGACTTTGCCCAAGCTTACTCGTTCCTGTAACTGTTAGTTCATAAGGACGAAACGGGTAGTGTTTTTTTGCCAAAGAAGTCTGATTCATAAAGGCATGAATCATCTGTTTCATACTATCCATGGCCTTTTTCTGGTAATTGATGGTCGCAATAATGTCCTTGGACAGGGTCTTAATATTATTTTCAGAATCAAACTGAGTGATGAACTCTTCTGCCTTTTCCTGAGAAATAACCGTTGACCCACTGCCCTGACGGACCTCCAAAATGCCGAGGTCGACTAAAACATTGATGGCTTTTCTAGCCGTTTCAGGAGAGACGCCAAAGTTGCTCGCAATGGTCGAACGTGACTTGAGTTTATCACCGACTTGATACTTGCCATCGGCGATGCGCCCTGCGATTTCAAGGGCAACCTTTTGGTATTTTGAGGTCACAATGTTTTCAACTTTAGGCATAACTCCACGTCCTCCTCTTTATCTTTATAACCATTATAGCATACTTTCGATAAAAATGGTATCGCTTTACTTTACAAGGTTATTCTTTCTAACATAGCAGAGCTGCCTCTCAGCTATCTGACTAGACCCAAAGTGACCACTTCCTATCCTAATCACTAGGCAAATTTTTAATCGCGACCAAGAAAATGCGCCACAACAATAGTGACTAAAGCCGCTCCGATAATAGAAGGCACCAGTGCCATTCCAGCCAAAGATGGCCCCCAGTCACCCAGCAAAGCATGACCAACATAAGACCCTGCGATACCAGCTAAGATATTAGCAAGACAACCCTGTCCTCCTTTTTTCGTCAAAGCGCCACCAATAAAGCCAATCAAAGCCCCAACAATCAGTTTCCAAATCATATCTTATTTCTCCTATTCTGCAATGCGTGTGTACATGTGTGATCTGCGGTCACGGAAAAGCCCCCAGTCCAGACGCTCACGGCGCCCCTTGTCCAAGTCATAGGTCGCTAAGAGAACCATCTCGCTAGTCTTATCGGCTTCTTGGAGCAGGTCGCCTGTCTCATCAGTCAAAAAGGAAGTGCCGTAGAAATTAAGCTGGGAACTCTGTCCGCCGTTGGCCTCCTGAGGGAGGACTTCCTCCAGACCGACGCGGTTGGCAGCGATGACTGGCAGGATATTGGCTGCAGCGTGTCCCTGCATGGCGCGCTTCCAGTGCCTTGTGCTATCTGTTCCTAAAATAGGTTCAGAGCCAATAGCCGTCGGGTAAAAGAGGAGCTCCGCCCCATTCAAGGCCAAGCAACGAGCCGTTTCTGGGAACCACTGATCCCAACAAATGCCGATGCCAATCTTGGCGTATTTGGTCTCCCAGACCTTGAAGCCTGTGTTACCTGGCGTGAAGTAAAATTTCTCCTGGTAGTAGTGGTCATCTGGGATATGGGTCTTGCGGTAAACCCCCATAACCTCTCCGTCTGCATCAATCACGGCGACAGAGTTGTAAAGGGAATTGCCATCTTTTTCATAGAAACTGATGGGCAAAACCACACCCAACTCACGAGCAATAGGCTTGAAATGCTGAATGGCATCGTTGTCCTCAACGGACTTGGCATAATCATAAAAATCATACTGACGCTCTTGACAGAAATACGGGCGCTCAAAGAGCTCTGGCAAGAGGATAATCTGGGCGCCTTGGCTGGCAGCCTGACGCACCAGACGCTCGGCAGTGGCTAGGTTAGCTGCTACCGCTTCTTGGCACTGCATCTGAATAGCAGCAACGGTTACGTTTCTCATGGGGGTCCTTCTCTCTAATCACGGTCGGCGAAAACCTGTGCCAACCGCTCTAAATCTATTATTGTCATAAAAGCTGTCTGCTTGGGAAATTAGCTCTAATCTTGTTGTTAGATAAGCTGCTTGCAACTCATCAAGTAAAAGACTGCCGTAACCCTTACCCCGATAAGTTTCAGACACGAGGCATTCACAAACAAAGGTTGTGACCAGCTGATCGGTCAAATAACGAACAAAACCAATCACGGTCTCATCGGCAACAAGCACCAGATAGGCGGAATGAGCCATCAGTTGATTGACCTTATCCTTAAAGGTCAACCAACCCTCTTGCTGGTACAACGCTGAAAGAGCTACTGCATCAGCAAGTTCTCCACGTCTCACCCTAATCATCGACACTTCCACCAGCAGGAATCTGCTGGGTCAGGCAGTGGATGTTGCCACCACCGAGGAGCAGGCTTCTGGCAGGGATCGGTCGGATGGTTCGTGTGGGAAATAGCTGAGCCAATAAGTCGATCGCCAACTGGTCATGAGGGTCATCAAAAACAGGCAGAAAAATGGACTGGTTGCTGATATAGAAATTAACATAGCTGGCAGCCAGTCGCTCCCCTACCAGTCGCTCCTGCTCGCCTTCCTCGTAGACATAGCCTGCTAGGTCATCTTCTTTGACACAGACCGCTTCCTTGGGGATAAGGAGCTTGTGCACGGTGAATGGTCTGCCCTTGGCATCGGTCACGGTTTGAAGGTAGTCCCAGTTGGCTTTGGACAAAGCGTACTGAGGGTCAGTCTCATCATCTGTCCAGGCCAGCACCAGCTCTGCTGGTCCGACAAAGGCACAGATGTTGTCAACATGCTCATTGGTCTCGTCTTGGTAAATGCCGTTTGGCAACCAGATGACCTTGTCCGCACCTAGATAAGTCAGAAGCTGTTGTTCGATTTGCTCTTTTGTCAGGTGAGGGTTTCGTCCTGGGCTGAGTAAGCAACTCTCGGTGACGAGAATCGTTCCCTCACCGTCGCTGTGAATCGCACCGCCTTCAAGGACGAAGGGCTTGGCGGAGTAGACAGGCAGACCCAAGGCGTCCGCAAAACGACTGGTCAGCAAGTCATCGTCCGCATAGTCCTGATAAAGCCCGTCAACAGCCCCTCCCCAAGCATTAAAGCTCCAGTCGACAGCCAGCAAATCTGCTCGGCCATTGACCAAAACCGTCGGACCTGTGTCCCGCGCCCAAGCGTCGTTGGTCGGCAGATCCAAATAGGTCACGGCATCGCCCAAGGCAGCTCTGGCCTCAGACAGATGCTGGGCGTCCACAAGTAGGTAGACGGTCTCCTCGGTCGCCAGCTGGCGGATAATCTGGGTAAAGGTCGCCTTGGCAGCCTGACCATTGTAAGGCCAGGAGCCAGGGCGGATGGGCCAAATCATGAGCGTCCCTTGGTGGGTCTCATACTCGGCAGGCATACGATAGCCTAGGGTTTTAGGTGTGCTCATGGGGTCTCCCTTAGTTAAGAATATAATTGAATACTGAATTGGTAGTCAGGGAAGGCTTGCAGTTGTTGATTAACCCTGCCTAAAAAGTCCAGTCCTTCTTGTGGCACCGTTTCTTTGGCATAAACCAACAAGCTAATCGCCTGAATAGCATGATCAGGGTAAGTTTCTTTGAATTGACCTGATGCGATGAAAGACAGGGTTATCGTCAGCAATGCCCATACCGTCAATTTTGTCGTGTTCGTCGAGTGTCATGGTTGGCTCCTACTCCTAACCCAACCGCATCTTAAAGTCTTCATAGCCAAAGGCTTTGATCAGCTGGCAGTCACCGTCCTTGTCCATGGTGTAGAGGCTAGGCAGACCGATGCCGTTGAAGGTATTGTTCTTGACAAAGGAATAGATGGCCATATCCTCAAAGTAGAGGCGGTCGCCGATGGCGACAGGCGCATCAAAGGAGTAATCCCCAATGATGTCCCCTGTCAAGCAGGTGTTGGAAGACAAGCGGTAGGTGTGGGCCTTGACGTTGGGCTGGTCACCGCCACGCAGGGGTGGGCGATAAGGCATTTCCAACACGTCAGGCATATGGCAGGTGGCAGAGGCGTCCAGCACCAAGGTCTCGATGCCGTTTTCCACAATGTCCAACACCTCTGTCGCCAAATAGCCTGCCTGAAGCGCCACCGCTTCACCAGGCTCTAAATACACCTCGACACCATAGGTCTCCTGAATATGGCGAATGCAGGACTTGAGCAGGTCAAGGTCGTTGCCAGATCGTCCGAATTTTGCTCGCAAAGGGTGTGGAAATGTAGCCCATCCACCAACTCAATCAGGTCAGGGCTGAACTTGTCCAGCGTCACCCCAAAGCGAGAGCCAAAGGCACAGGGGTCGTAGAGGGCCTGATCATCTTGGGTCGAACACTCTGGGTTAATCCGAAGCCCGATGGAAACCCCAGCCGCACGCGCCTTAGCGTAGTGCTTACGCAGCTGCCGCTCCGAGTTAAAGACGATATGGTCAGATACCGACAGCAGCTCATCAATCTCGCTGTCCTTAAAGGCAGGGGCAAAAACATGCGCCTCGCCCGCGAACTCCTCGCGCCCCAAGCGTGCCTCATAGAGCCCACTAGCCGTCGTCCCCGCCAGATACTGAGCCAGCAGGGGGTAGGTAGCATAGAGCGAGTAGGCCTTCTGCGCCAGCAGGATTTTACAGCCCGTCTCCTCTTGGATTTGGGACAATAGCAGAGCATTGGCTTTGAGTTTTTTCAGGTCAACAATATAGGCAGGGGTGGGAATTTGCTCAATTTTCATTAGTCAACCACTTTCGGATTTTCAACAACCACCCACGGCAGACCATACTGGTTGAGCAAGTCCATAAACGGATCTGGATCCAACTGTTCTAGGTTGAAGACCCCAGGCTGCTGCCAAGTCCCGTCCATGACCAATTTGGTTCCAATCATGGCAGGCACCCCAGTCGTGTAAGAAATGGCCTGAGAACCAACTTCCTTGTAGCACTCTTGGTGGTCACAGACATTGTAGATGTAGATGGTCTTCTCCACCCCGTCCTTGATGCCTGTAAAGATACAACCGATGTTGGTCTTCCCAACTGTCCGAGGACCAAGGCTGGCTGGGTCAGGCAAGAGAGCCTTGAGGAACTGGATAGGCACAATCTCCTGACCGTTAAAATTGATGGTGTCGGTGCGAAGCAGGCCAACATTTTCCAAACATTTCATGTGGGTCAGGTAAGACTGCCCAAAGGTCATAAAGAAGCGAATGCGTTTGACATTTGGGATAAAGCGCGCCAGTGACTCGATTTCCTCGTGGTGGAGCAGGTACATGTCCTTGAGCCCAACTTCTGGGAAGTCGTATTCGCGTTTGATGGACATGGCTTCCACTTCCACCCACTTGCCGTTTTCCCAGTAGGAGCCTGGAGCTGACACTTCACGCAGGTTGATTTCAGGGTTAAAGTTGGTAGCAAAGGGATAACCATGGTCACCGCCATTGCAGTCCAAGATGTCGATGTAATGAATTTCATCAAAATAGTGCTTGAGGGCGTAAGCGGTGAACACGCTGGTCACCCCAGGATCAAAGCCAGAACCAAGAAGTGCCGTCAAGCCAGCTTCCTTGAATTTGTCCTGATAAGCCCACTGCCACGAGTAGTCAAAGTAGGCTGTGAAGCCCTCTTCCTCGCAACGCTTTTCATAAATCGCCCGCCACTCAGGGTCTTCGGTGTTCTCCGCCTCGTAGTTAGCGGTGTCGATGTAGTGAACCCCCGTCGCCAAGCAGGCATCCATAATGGTCAAATCCTGATAAGGCAGGGCAACGTTGAGGACAGCCTTAGGCTGGTAACTCTCAATCAGGGCAATCACTTCGTCCACCTTGTCCGCATCCAGACTGGCGGTTTCAATTTTAACGTTGGTCTTACCTGCCAGTTTCTCCTTGAGGTCATCACACTTGGATTTGGTGCGACTGGCAATCATAATCTCGGTAAAGGTGTCCTCAGCTTGACAGATTTTACTGATGGCCACTTGGGCAACACCCCCACAACCAATAACTAACAAACGACTCATTTTTTATTCTCCTCTTCTTCTAAAATATCTTCCACATAGCGGGGCAACATAAAGGCACCCACGTGCAGATTAGCCGCATAATATTCGGTAAAAAGCTGGCGCGATTTCCAGCGCTCCTTGTCAAAATCATGGACAGGGTGATAGACCTTGGACGCAAAACCAAAGAGCCAGTAACCCGCTGGACTGGTCGGGATATGGGCTTGATAAACCCGACTGATGGGGAAGGACTGAGTCGCCTTACGGTGCATGCTGCGGCAGGCCGATTCATCCTCGTCAAAAAATGGGCTCCCATGCTGGTAAATCATAATCCCGTCATCCTTGAGGGCGCGGAAGCTATTGCCATAAAACTCCTTGGTAAAGAGCCCTTCCGTGTGCCCAAAGGGATCGGTCGCGTCGTTGATGATGATGTCGTACTCATTCTCGCAGTTGCGTAAGAACCGTAGTCCATCCTGCAAGTAGACCGACACCCGTGGGTCATCCAGCCCCTTGGCATAGTCAGGAAAATACTCCCGACACACCTCAACCAACATCTCGTCAGGTTCAACCACATCAATGGCTTCAATATCAGGATAGAGGCTAAGTACCTGAGCCACACCGCCATCACCCCCACCCAAAATCAAGATTTTCTTAGGATTGGGATGGACAGCCATGGGCACATGGGCCACCATTTCATTGTAAACAAAATCATCTGCATCCGAAAACAAAATCTTACCATTCAAGGTCAAAATCCGCCCGAAAGCAGGAGAATCCAACACCGCAATGTCCTGAAACTCGCTCTGACCAGCATAAAGCTGCTGACTCGTACGAATGGATAACTTCGCATCCGGCGTATGGATTTCAGAAAACCACATTTCCATATAAGATACAAAGGGACGGTTCGGCTCGCCGAAACTTTTCGTAGAAAAATAGGAAATCTGACGCTGATGCTTGGCATCAAGGAAAGATTTATCATTTTTCCTAGAAAAGTAGTCCCGTGTTCAGTTCCTTTCTAAAACTTTTTCTATTTGTAACAGCAAGTATCTTCGCTTGATATTTTTCAAGCTCAGACCTTAGCATCTGCCTACTCAGAGTTAGAACACGCCCCCCACAAGTTCAACAATGAGATGCAGGTGTTCTCTAATTTTCACCTTATCCAGATTATCGACATGTTTTTTGCCACCCAATCCTAATAAGGGGACAAAACCAAAACACTGGTCATAGCTCAGAGAACCAAATCGAGTAATCGCTTCTTCATACAGAGGAATTTCGAAATAATCTTCTAAAAGTTCTTCATCCTCTAAATCCTCTAAAAAGTAATACATATTTTCCGGAATAGATACAAAATCACCCTCTTTATATCGAATTAGTCTCAAATATTTATTTTCTTCTAGAATAATGATGTCTCCAAACGCAGTTATAAAAATTGGGAGTGACGACTCACCTCGACAATACGTTTCCTTGACAAATTCTTTATAGTCATCTGGGTTGATAATTTTGAGGTAATCATTCAAAAAAGTTCCTAATCTATGCCCTCTCCACATTTAAACGAGTTCTTCGGGTACTTGAGGATCATATTTTTCAATCACCTCTGTGGGCATATCTGATATTTTTCTAAAATCTTTGAGCATTTATTTCACCCTTCCCCAATCACATTAATCATCTCCACATCAGGGTCTTCGGTTCCCTGGAGCGAGCAACCGCGCTCCTTGGCAAACTGGATGTAGTCCACGATGTCCTGGGTCACCCGCTCACCTGGGGCAAGGAGGGGAATGCCTGGCGGGTAGCACATGACAAACTCACCACAGACCTGGTCGACAGCAGCCGCTAGTGGAAGACGCTTGCGCTTGGCGTAGAAGGCTTCTTGGGGAGATAGCACGAGCTGGGGCTGGATGTATTCCCCAGCGATCAGGTCGCTCCCATCCCGCGCATACAGCCGCTTGATGTCGGCTAACGCCCCTACCAGACGCTCGATGTCTTGCAGGCGATCACCAATGGAAATGTAAGCCAGAATATTGCCAATATCCCCAAACTCAATCTGAATGTCATACTCATCTCGGAGCAGGTCATAAACCTCAATCCCTGTCAGACCGATACCTTGTGTATAAACGGACAGCTTGGTCACGTCAAAATCATGAACAGTCACCCCATCAATCAACTCCTTGCCGTAGGCATAGTAGCCACCGATAGCGTTAATCTCCCGTCTGGCATACTCCGCCATCTCAATCACACGCTCAAAGGAAGCCTGCCCACGCAAGGCGAGATTACGACGGGAAATATCCAAACTGGACAGGAGCAAGTAGGAAGCTGAGGTCGACTGGGTTAGGTTGATGATTTGGCGGACGTATTCCGCATTAACACCCTCACCGACCAAAAGGAGCGACGATTGGGTCAGGCTGCCGCCAGATTTGTGCATGGACACAGCCGCCATATCAGCCCCTGCTTCCATAGCAGACAAGGGCAGGTGATCTGTAAAGCCCAGATGAGCACCGTGAGCTTCATCAACCAAGACGGTCATGCCATGCGCATGCGCCAGCTCCGTCAAAGCTCTCAAATCTGAACAAATGCCGTAGTAGGTCGGGTTGTTGACGAGCACGGCAACCGCATCAGGATGCTCTGCTATGGCCGCCGCCAAGCGGTCGGTCTCCAAAGCTAAGGCAATGCCAATCTGAGGTTGGACGCTCATCTCTACATAGATGGGAATGGCGCCACAGAGCACCAGAGCGTTGATGGCAGACTTACGGACGTTGCGCGGCAAGATAATCTTGTCGCCAGCCTTGCAGGTGGCAAGAATCATGCTCTGCACCGATGAGGTCGTGCCGCCAATCATGAGAAAGGCATGCGCCGCACCAAAGGCCTCGGCAGCCAACTCCTCAGCCTCACGGATGATGGAAACAGGGTGACCCAGATTATCCAAGGGCTTCATGGAGTTGACATCAATGCCAACACACTTCTCCCCCAAGAGCTCCACCAGTTCTGGGTTACCGCGACCACGCTTGTGTCCTGGCACGTCAAAAGGAACGATACGCTTCTTGCGCAAATTGACCAGCCCCTGATAAATGGGGGCTTGGTTCTGATTTAATGGGGTCATGACAACTCCTTTCCAAGGTTAAGCGAATAGCGTGAAACAAAAAAAGAACAGGATACACTCATCCTGTCCATTGGGTTTATGACGTTGGTTTTTATCTTGAGTTTATGTGCCTAGTGTTTCCTACTCTCAATGCAAATATCACGTACTTTATTGACCGTTTCACAAGATGATTGTGGGCTTACCCCCACAGCTGCTTATAGTGACTGAAGCAAGGTCAGTCATCAACTTATAAAATCGAGCTTTAGAACGGATGGTCACATCGGCGAGTTTGTCAGATGAGCTGCTCATGTGATATCAATCTAGGTAAACTTTTGCAACCATACTGAGCGTATGGCAAAAAAGTTTAACGACGAGTGACACTCAAATGAGGAGCTCAAGCACTAGCTCGACAGTGAACAGACGTTCGACCTCAATCAATAATGTGGTCACATCGACCACGCTTCGGCTACTGCCCCGCCTGTCCGTCGGCTTATAAAGGGCATTATTTGCTAGAAAACATTTCTGCTAAACTTCTAGTCTTGATTAGTGTAACATGTTTCGAGTGAAAAAACAAGAATCTGTCACTAAAAAAATTATAAATCAGCAATTCCCGAACGCTAAAAAAAGTTTTAAAATCATCATTTTCAAGCCAGCAAGCTAGGCAACTTTATGATACAATAGAAACATGACACATCTGGTTTTTGAGCTTGCACCGACGGCTCTGATAACAGCACAGCACATCCTTACCCCCTACGCGGTGGCTCATCAAAACGCCCACGCCCTGACAGTTGCTAAACTCAAGGGCTGCACTCTAACCCTCTACGCCTCAGGCAAACTCCTTATTCAAGGTAGTCAGGCACAGGCAGTGGCAGCGGATTTGGGCTTTGTGGAAATGGCTGAGCAGGCCTCAAGCAAACACTCAGCCAGTAGCAGCTCAACCAGACCGACCGCTACTGGTCAACCCAGCAATCAGCTCAGTTTGATTGGGTCTGACGAGGTGGGGAACGGGTCTTACTTTGGCGGTCTAGCAGTTGTGGCTAGCCACGTCACTCCTAGTAATCATGCTTGGCTAAAGCAACTGGGTGTTGGGGACTCAAAGACCCTGACCGACCAAAAAATCAGGCAAATCGCTCCCTTGTTGGAAGAAAAAATCCCCCACAAAGCTCTGCTATTGACCCCGAAAAAATACAACCAAGTGGTCGGTGAAGGGCTCAGGCATAACGCCGTCTCCGTCAAGGTCGCCCTCCACAATCAGGTAATTTTCCTGCTCTTGCAGGAAGTGAGTGAGCCAGAAGCTATCGTCATTGATGCTTTTACCAGCGAGAACAACTACCGCAAGTACCTGCAGCAGGAGGTTAACCAGTTCCACCAGCCCATCAGCCTCATTCAAAAAGCAGAAAGTCAATATCTGGCTGTGGCAGTGAGTTCAATCATCGCCCGCAAACTGTTTCTGGATAATCTGGACAGCTTGAGTCAACAAATTGGCTTAACGTTGCCCAGTGGCGCAGGCACAGCTTCCGACAAGATTGCCAGCCAGATTTTAGCTCGGTTTGGTCAGGAAGGCTTGACACAAGTAGCCAAATGGCATTTCAAAAATACACAAAAAGCATACGATTTGTTAAAGAAAAGGTGAACTATCAATGAAAAACTTTATAAAAGAATGGGGAAGCTTTATCCTCACCATGACCCTGATGCTCTTGGCTTGGCTCTTTATTTTTGTCAATGTCCAAGTTGATGGGCATTCCATGGATCCAACCCTTGCCCACGGTGATCGCCTTTTCGTCCTAAAGGTCACACCGATTGATCGCTTTGATATTGTTGTTGCTCAAGAAGAAGCAAATGGCGAAACCAAGCGAATCGTCAAACGCGTTGTTGGCATGCCTGGAGACACTATTAGCTACCATAACGACGTCTTAACCATCAACGGGATTGAGACGAACGAGCCCTATCTGGCTGAATTCATGGCAAAATTCCAAGGAGACAAGCTACAGAGTACCTATGCCTACAGCAAACTCTTTCAAGAGTTAGCCCTCGCATCACCGAGTTTCACTGCTGATGCTACAGGCAATGCCGATTTTACGGTAACTGTACCTGAAGGCGAGTATTTCCTTATCGGTGACGATCGGATCGTTTCAAAAGACAGTCGCCATGTCGGCACTTTTAAGCGGGAGAATATCATCGGTGAAGTGATGTTCCGATTCTGGCCATTTAACAGTTTAGGGACAATTGATTAGAGTAAGTAGAATGTCAGATGATGAGCCCCATCATCTGATTTTCTTTTGTGCTATAATAGAAAAAAAGCAAAACAAGGACAAGTATGGAAACTTATTTTTCAGGTACTATTGAACGGGTGATTTTTGAAAATGCCAGTAATTTTTTCAAGATTATTCTACTGACTATTGAGGAGACCGATAGCTATTTTGATGATGTCGAGATTATCGTGACCGGCACTATCGCTGAAGTTGTAGAGGGAGAGCAGTATACTTTCTGGGGTAATCTCACCCAGCACCCCCGTTACGGAGAACAGTTGGCGGTGACCCGCTACGAGCGCGCCAAACCATCGGCATCTGGACTAGTCAAGTACTTCTCCTCTGACCAATTCAAGGGTATCGGTAAGAAAATTGCCGAAAAAATCGTAGCCACTTACGGTGATGAAGACACCATCGACCGGATTTTAGAGGCCCCCGAGCACCTAACGACCATCACAGGTCTGTCCAAGGTCAAACGCGAAGGATTTCTAGCCACCCTGAAAGTCAATTATGGAACGGAGCAGATCCTTTCCAAACTGGCTGAATATGGTCTCTCCATCCGCTTTGCCCTTCAAATTATCGACAAATACAAGGACAAGAGCCTGAGCCTCGTTCAGGAAAATCCCTATCAACTGGTCGAGGACATTCAGGGCATCGGTTTTAAGACAGCTGACCAGCTGGCAGAACAGCTTGGGATTGATAGCCAGTCGCCGCAACGGTTTCGGGCGGCACTCTTTCACAGCCTCTTGGAGGGCTGTCTGGAGACAGGGGACACCTACATGGAGGACAAGCAGTTACTGGAGCGCGCCCTCTACCTACTCGAAGACGCGCGTCAGGTGGAAATTGACCCTGCTCAAGTCGCCCAAGAGTTATCGGACCTCATCATTGAGGACAAGGTTCAGCAAATTGAGACTAAGATTTTTGACAACAGCCTCTACTTTGCGGAACAGGGCATCCACCGCCATCTGACACGACTCTTGGACAATCATCTCGGTGAGCCGATTGCCGATGAGGAGCTAGATGATACTATCGTTAGGGTTCAAGACGAGCTAGGTATCAGCTACGATCAGACGCAAAAAGACGCCATCGCCCAAGCCCTCAACAGCAAGGTCTTTATCCTAACCGGTGGCCCTGGAACAGGTAAGACGACCGTCATCAACGGCATCTTATCCGCCTATGGCAAACTTCACGGGCTAAATATGGAGACCCGAGATCTGCCGATTGTGCTGGCAGCACCGACTGGCCGAGCCGCTAGACGGATGACCGAGTTAACAGGGTTGCCAGCTGCGACCATTCATCGGCATCTGGGTTTGACCACTGAAGGGGACTACCAGACCTTAGATGATTATTTGGACGCTGACTTGGTCATCGTGGATGAGTTTTCGATGGTGGATACTTGGTTAGCCAACCAACTCTTTGCAGCCATCTCTTCTAATACCCAGCTGATTATCGTGGGCGACAGTGACCAGCTGCCATCGGTCGGTCCTGGTCAGGTACTGGCTGACCTCCTCAAGGTCGATAACCTCTCCCAAGTCGCTCTGACCAAAATCTTCCGCCAGTCTGATGACTCAACCATCGTCACCCTAGCCAGTCAGATGAAGGCTGGCAGCTTGCCTGCAGACTTTACACAGAAAAAGACTGACCGTTCCTACTTTGAAGCCCAAGCCCAGTTTATCCCAGATATGGTGACCAAGATTGTCAGCTCTGCCATGAGGAGCGGCATCGCTCCCCAAGACATCCAAGTACTAGCTCCCATGTATCGAGGACCAGCTGGTATCACCGTGCTCAATCAACTACTTCAGAACCTGATTAATCCTAAAGATGACCAGCTGGAGTTTGCCTTTAACGAGACCCTCTTTCGGGAGGGCGACAAGGTCTTGCACCTGGTCAATGACCCTGAAAGCAATGTGTTCAATGGCGACATCGGTGTTATCTCTCAGCTGGAGTTGGACAAATACACCGATAGCAAGCAGGACGAGCTGACCATCGCCTTTGAGGGCAACGAGGTCACCTACCCCCGCAAGGACTGGGGCAAAATCACCCTGGCCTACGCCATGAGCATCCACAGGTCTCAGGGCAGTGAATTTCCTGTTGTGATCCTGCCGATTACCCGAGGAGCCAGCCGCATGCTCCAGCGCAACCTGCTCTACACGGCCATCACACGCGCCAAGAGCAAGCTGGTCATGTTGGGTGAGGTGGCAGCCTTCAATCAGGCTGTGCGCACTCAAGGGAGCCTGCGAGCCACCTACTTGGTTGAGCGCTTTTTAGGGGAAAATAGCCGAGCAGAACAAGCAGAGACAGACAAGACCACCGACAAGCTGACCGACACCCTAAACCAGACAACTGCTGGTACTGAAACGCTGCAATCAGTACCAAGCCCTGTGACAGACCCTCAGACCACTCATCCAGCGAAAAAAAGCACTACACTTGAAACAAGCCCACCCAGCACACTAGAAACCTATACCCTGAATCGGCAAAACCTCCTGACCATAGACCCTATGATTGGGGTGACGGAAGCAGATATTGAGCATTTCTTTGGAAAGTAACTAAAGAGGCGTTACCAACTATGAGCCATCAAAAGAGACCTGAACCAGTATGAAAAAAAGTGATTAAATCACCTCTGTCACAAGTCTTCACAGGCTGTCCTATCCAGAAAAGAACAAGGTGACCAAGCCTATGTCATCTCAGAAACCCGAGCAACATATCTCGCTCTGCGATTGCCCACGAAATCTACAACACTTATCTCTACAACCAACACGTTCCTTCATTCTATTATCATCGGTTAGCAGATTTCTGTTCTGTCGCATGCCCTTAAGAGATTCACATTTCTAACCATACTAATCTTGTTCTATCACACCAAATCCCACGGCAAGCGCTGTGGGATTAGTCTTTATCGTCTAATAGTTCCAAAGCTTGGGTTCCTATTTCCAAGCCTGTTACAGTCACTCCCAAGAGCCTTATCCCTGAGGTATTTTCCGCCAATTCATCAAAAATGTCATAAGCGATTTTTTCAATCACCTCAAAATGAGCCGTCGCCTCATCTAGGGTGCGGCGTTTGGTTAACGTGGAAAAGTCTGCGTAACGCACCTTGAGGACGATGGTTCTGCCTTGTTTGCCATGTTTGGCTAGAGTAGCCGCCACACGCTTAGCATTTTTGCTGATTTCAACTTTGATATCCTCGTCAGCGTAAAGGAGCTTGGCATAGGTCCGCTCACTGCCGATGGACTTGCGAACACGGTCGGTTCTGACCGGACTGTTGGAAATGCCTCTGGCCTTGCGATAGAGGTCATAGCCAAACCGCCCAAACTGATCAATGAGAACCATCTCTGACAACCCTTGTAAATCCTTGCCTGTAAAGACTCCCATCTCATGCAGACGTTCAACCGTTTTCTTGCCAACCCCATGAAATTTTTCAATGGGCAAATCAGCTAGAAACCCTTCTGCCTCCTCAGGCAAAATCAAGGTCAAGCCAGCTGGCTTTTGAAAATCACTGGCTAATTTGGCCAGAAATTTATTGTAAGACACGCCAGCCGAGCAGGTGAGCTGCAACTCCTGCCAAACGTCGTACTGAATCATCTTGGCAATCTTAACAGCCGATGCGATGCCCAGCTTATTAGCCGTCACATCCAGATAAGCCTCATCGATGCTCATGGGCTCAATCTTGTCCGTGTAACGGGCAAAAATCTCCCGCACCTGACGCCCAACCTCCTGATACTTGCTGTAATTACCAGAGATGAAGACCGCTTGAGGGCAACGGTCATAGGCTTCTTTACTGGACATAGCAGAGCGGACACCAAAGGTCCTAGCCTCGTAGGAGCAGGTCGAGACCACCCCACGTCCACCTGTTTCTCGAGGGTCAGCACCGATGATCACAGGCTTGCCACGCAGGCTAGGGTTGTCCCGCACTTCCACCGCCGCAAAAAAAGCATCCATATCAATGTGGATAATCTTGCGTGAGGTGTCATTGATGAGTGGAAAAATCAACATGGCTGCTCCTTTCTAGGCACGTTCGTTCTCTTTACTATTATACGATTTCTAGGATTTTCTGCAAATAAAACAATTTTATAGTACAGTTAGACTTCTGATTGGAACTGTATTATTAAAGAACTTCTTCACAAGCCTTGTTTTCTCTTGCTGATAACGCTTGCGTTGTGATATAATAAACTTGTCAATATAACACAAAAGGAGACCGACATGGCAAAAGTAACAACAAACACTGATGTTTTTGAAAAGGCCTGGGAAGGCTTTAAGGGAACTGACTGGCGTGACAAAGCAAGCGTTACTCGTTTTGTTCAAGCTAACTACAACCCTTACGATGGTGACGAGAGCTTCCTTGCTCCTGTGACTGAGCGTTCTTTGAAAATCAAAAAAATCATCGAAGAAACCAAAGCACACTACGAAGATACTCGTTTCCCAATGGATATCGACCGTGCTACTTCCATCGCAGGTATTCCTGCAGGTTTCATCGATAAAGATAACGAGTTGATTTTCGGTATCCAAAACGATGAACTCTTCAAACTTAACTTCATGCCACGCGGTGGTATCCGCATGGCTGAAACCACTCTGATTGAGAATGGTTACACGCCTGACCCACTTCTTCATGAGATTTACACCAAGCATGCGACAACAGTAAACGACGGTATCTTCCGCGCTTACACTGCTGACATTCGTCGTGCCCGTCACAGCCACCACGTATCAGGTCTGCCAGATGCTTACTCTCGTGGTCGTATCATCGGTATGTATGCTCGTCTTGCCCTCTACGGTGCAGACTACCTCATGCAAGAAAAAGTTAACGACTGGAACGCCATCACAGAAATCGATGAAGAATCAACTCGTCTTCGTGAAGAAATTAACCTCCAGTACCAAGCCTTGCAAGACGTGGTGAAACTCGGTGACCTCTATGGTCTTGACGTGCGTCGCCCTGCTTTTGACACCAAAGAAGCTATCCAATGGGTCAACATCGCCTTTATGGCTGTCTGCCGTGTCATTAACGGTGCAGCAACTTCTCTCGGTCGTGTGCCAATCGTTCTTGACATTTACTCTGAGCGTGACTTAGCTCGCGGTACCTACACCGAAAGCGAAATTCAAGAATTCGTTGACGATTTCGTTCTTAAACTTCGTACGGTAAAATTCGCTCGTACCAAAGCCTTCGACGAAATCTACTCAGGTGACCCAACCTTCTTGACCACTTCTATGGCTGGTATGGGTAACGACGGTCGTCACCGTGTCACTAAGATGGATTACCGCTTCTTGCACACTCTCGACAACATCGGTAACTCACCAGAGCCAAACTTGACCGTTCTCTGGTCAGACCAGTTGCCATACGCCTTCCGTCGCTACTGTATGGCCATGAGCCACAAACACTCTTCTATCCAGTATGAGGGTGTGACCACCATGGCTAAAGACGGTTACGGTGAAATGAGCTGTATCTCTTGCTGTGTGTCACCACTTGACCCAGAAAGTGAAGAAAAACGCCACAACATCCAGTACTTCGGTGCCCGTGTAAACGTGTTGAAAGCTCTGCTCTCATCTTGGAACAACGGTTACGACGATGTGCATAAAGACTACAAGGTCTTTGATGTGGTTGAGCCAAACAACTCAGAAATCTTTGAGTACGATGAAGTTATCGCTAACTTTGAAAAAGCTCTTGACTGGTTGACAGACACTTACGTGGATGCCATGAACATCATCCACTACATGACTGACAAGTACAACTACGAAGCCGTGCAAATGGCCTTCTTGCCAACTCACCTGCGCGCTAACATGGGCTTCGGTATCTGTGGCTTTGCCAACACTGTTGATTCCCTGTCTGCTATCAAATATGCTGAAGTAAAACCAATCCGTGATGAAACTGGCTTCATCTATGACTACGAAGTGAACGGCGACTTCCCACGCTACGGTGAGGACGATGACCGTGTAGATGACATCGCAAAATGGTTGATGGAAGCCTTCTACACTCGCTTGGCTCGTCACAAACTCTACAAAAATGCTGAGGCAGCTGTGTCAATCTTGACCATCACCTCAAACGTGGCTTACTCTAAACAAACTGGTAACTCACCAGTTCACCGTGGTGTATTCCTCAACGAAGATGGCTCAGTGAACACATCTAAAGTAGAATTCTTCCCACCAGGTGCTAACCCAACATCTAAATCTCGTGGTGGCTGGTTGCAAAACCTCAACTCCCTCAAGAAACTTGACTTCTCACACGCTAACGATGGTATCTCACTAACTACTCAGGTATCTCCAAAAGCGCTTGGTAAGACCTTTGATGAGCAAGTTGGTAACCTGGTGACTATCCTTGACGCCTACTTTGAAGAGGGTGGTCAGCACGTTAACTTGAACGTTATGGACTTACAAGATGTCTACGACAGCATCATGCGTGGTGAAGACGTTATCGTTCGTATCTCAGGCTACTGTGTTAACACCAAGTACCTGACCAAAGAGCAAAAAACTGAGCTCACCCAACGTGTCTTCCACGAAGTCTTGTCAATGGATGACCATGCTAAAGAACTCTTAGGGTTGTAATCAACTAAAAAATCTCAGCTCAAGCTGGGATTTTTTGATGTTTTAGGAAAATGGCAGAGCAAAGACAAAATTTCCTCCTCCATTTACGAATATTCTATTAGGAGGACAAACAAATGAAAAAATACTACTACTCTTTATTAGTTTACTTGGGTTAGCTGGCTGGTTCAGCTCAGCTATGGCTCAAACCATTGACACCTCACCAAGCCATCAGCCCATCCAAGAGGTCAACCTAGACACTGTGAAGGCTAAGATACGAGCTAGAGAAACCTTTTACCTTTTTATCGGTCGTGATGATAACGTTGATGCTCAGTTGGCAATGGCTCAACTTCATGAAGCAGAGACTGCTTCTGCTCCCATCTTGTACCTTAACGTCAAAGGTGTCAATGCGCGATCCTACAAGGCTTTTTCCAAAAAGTACGCTATCCGATCTCATGCCTACATCGCTAAATTCAGCAATCGGAAACAAATTGCTGTCTATCATAATGACTGGCGAGCTGACATCACCCAATTACTAGAATTTCTGACCGCCAATTTAAACTAATGGCTGTACACCTCAATGAGGCTGGGATAAAAGTCCTAGCCTCTTGATTTTTTGATTGTTACCAAATAAAATATCGTTTTTGAAAGGCATAGAATTGCCCTACATGTTCAGTAACGCCTTAATGCCAATCAAAACTCATAGGTCTCGCCTTAAGTCATGACTTGCACAGCAGGTTGACCAACAAATAGCTCAGTGGAGCGACACACATAACGATGACGAGCTTTCTTCTCGCAACCTGCCATATCAACCGACCTACAGCTATCTATCTGAGCTGTCTGGAAGTCAGACAATAACCAGAGGTTAATCACCTGTTAAATTAGGCGAGCATTAGTTTGTTATTAAACAAAACGTTTTCATAATTTACGAAGCTGTGGTATAAAACGCCTATCCCTGCATGTTTGGTCGAAAGCCTTTAATATCAGCGTTTCTAAGGGAGTGAGGGCTTAAAAAATAAAATTTAGGAACTTTTTAGGAACTTTTGAGAACCGATAGCGATTTTTCAAAGTACGTTACCGCCTCTTTTTCTTTGTCTGGTGAGAGGTGGCTATAGGTATCCATGGTAACAGCTATATTAGCATGCCCTAGACGGTTTGATAGGTCTTTATAGGGGATACCAGCGTTCAGCAAGAGACTAGCGTGCGTGTGGCGGAAAGCGTGGAAGGAGCGACCATGGATCCCCAGTTGTTCCAAGTCTTTTTTTAATCTTTCCCTTGCCCTGTTCACATCTGGATAAGGCACTAGGCAGGTACTAAAAACGACTTGAATACCTTGATTGCCCATTTCTTTTAATTTTTTGGCTTGTCTTGCCTTGTAGAGCCGTAACATGAGCGCTGTCTTGCGGTCTATGCTAATGGTACGGTTGCCCTGTCGGGTTTTAGTGGTGCTGACAGTTCCTTGCTCCTGCAAGTTTTTTGAAATGCTGACGGTTCCTACATCTAGGTCGATATCTGACCATTCGAGGGCTAGCGCCTCACCGATACGGCACCCTGTCGCTAGGAGAAACTTGTATAAGGTCGATTTATAAGTATTTTGATAAGTTGGAGGTAGCTTGTCTAGGTAGTCAAGCAGATTGCTGAGTTCCTTGTTGTCAAAATGCTTTTTCACATCTGGCGTTGGTTTGCGTTTGGGGACAATGATATCGTGGCAGGGATTGCTTGGCACGGCATCCAGAGCGACCCCAAAAGCTAGTATGGTCTTGTTCAGGCTGTGAAGTTCGTTATAGAGTTTATAGCCGCCTGATAGCTGTGTGTTGTAGGCTCTTGCCCAGTCGTTGACAACTTTCTGGATATAGGAGCGGTTTAGCTGACTGAGCTTGATTGCCCCAAAGGCTGGGAGTAGGTACCGCTTGATTTCCATATTGTAGCGTCTGATGGTATTTGGCTTAAAAGTGGGATAATTGGTTTCTTGCCAGAGGGTGACTAGTTCGGCATAGGTCGATACCTTGACAGCTTTCTGATGGGTTGTGGAACCTTTTGCGATGAAGTCTCTCTCTTTCTCCCTTGCTTTTTGCTGTAGCTCCCTTTTGGTACGTGCTGATACCGTGGTTTTGATTTTCCTGCCCGTTATCTGGTCAATGCCTAGATAAATGCTGGTACGGTAGACGGTCGATCCGTCTTTTTTAGTGTACGTTGTGATTTTCATTGTCTAACCTCTTTTCTAACTATCAGCAGGCAAGCCGTTATCAAAGGTTTTAGATTGAAGTCAGGGTGAAAATCTGGTATAATATATTCAGGTTAATATTTCACAAGGAGTCAGCGAGAGCTGGCTTTTTCTGTTATTAAAACAATGATTTAGCGGTTAGGCTTTTCTTTTTTCCTAGAATGCCCCTAGTATTGACGAGACCGTCCCTATTTTCGTTTATTTTGGGTCAGTCGGTAAATTTCATAGGGCAAGGGCTAAAATCGTGCTACGGGGCTGCTATGGGCTTGTAGAGGGTGGCGACTTGTGTTATAATGATGACGGCGTTGACCTATACCGCCTGGAAAGGAGGTAAGGGAGTATGGTTAAAGCCGTTTTGTCATTTGTCGCTCTTGCCATTCTATCTGCCTTGATTGATTATGTTATCAGTTATTGGTTGGATAAGTGGTTTAAGCGATAGCATCGAAGGCTAGCACCGTCTAGCATAAGAAAAACCCCTGACGTTAGAACCGTCGGGGGCTTTTTAGCGTTGCCGTATGGCAAGCCGTTTTGTCTTACCCCCTCATTATGACAGGTTTTTATGGAATTGTCAAGGGTTATGCTACGGTTACCGCCTACTAAAGGCTAGCCGATGGGCTGGTCTTTTTGTGTTGGCAGAGGGTAAGAATACTGTTCGCTTAATATCTGCTCAATAAGATTGTACTGTTTTAGAATATAAGCTTCATCGTATCGTCCTAAAATATCCCTATTACCTGTATAGTTAAAATGGATTAAAAATTCGGATTTTGTCAGTCCTGATTTATAGTTTAAGTCACTAGTTGCTTCTAAAAAATCCAAGAAAGTTTTTATTTGCTTATCTGATAAATAAAACTCATTGCCAAGCAAAAATTCTACAAAAGCCACAAGGGGCTCTTTAGCTATCGTTTCATGTAATGCTTCGTAGAAGTCATCTTTTTCACTATACCCCAACAGATACCCCACACTCACCTCAAAATAATCCGCTAGTTGCTGGGCTTTGTCGGATTTTACTTTATGCTTTTCATTTTCCCAATTTGCTATTGTTAGCTTTGTCACGTCTACTATATCGGCTAGCTCTTGTTGAGTTAGCCCTTTTTCAGCTCTCAATTCTTTTAGTCTATTCATAAGTTGTTACTACCTCTCATTTTGATTATATCATATGATCCATAAAAAAGTATAGAAAATTATATTTTTTTTTGGATTTAGGTGTTGACAAGATATAGAAAACTATGCTATATTGTTACTTGCAGGAGAGAAAAGGATAGTTTTCTATACTTCTGTCCAAGCACTCAAACCTTACTACCTTTCACGCTTGGCTATTTATCAAAAGACAAAGGAGGACATCAATGCTTATCACTAACGATATGGCGGAGCGAATTCGTATCAAGCGAGCCGTGAACCGTCAGACCATGAAAGACCTAGCCCAAAAGCTGGGAACGACCTATAAGACCCTATCGCTGATTGAGCAGGGCGATTATGGCGGTTTTGTTGCCCCTAGTGATGGTCTTATGGCATAAGACGCTGACAGTAACCCCAGAGGATAAGGCGGAGCTTGCCCAGCTCTTACAGGAATTGGAAGATAGACAAGGAGTAAGACCATGAGCAATCAGCAAACACTAGCCCAACAGGTGGCTAACGAGTTACGAAAGCTAGAAAAAATCAGAAACTTTGTCATCTCTTACGACCGAGGTTTACTTTATCCTGAGCGGTTCGCTATGTTGGTCAAAGATGTTATGACTGATAAGGAGGGGACAACATGCAACTAGAGCTAAGCCCTCAAGGGGAAAAGAAATTATTCAAAGGTATTCTTGAGTTGATCAGCCGTTTTCTGGACTTGCAGACCAAACCCAAACCACGGTTAACGGGCTTGATTAGCCGACAAGATGCCATGGCAGAACTGGGTATCAAGCGAGCGCAGACTTTCAGAGAGTGGGAAAAGCTAGGTCTAAAAGCCTACCATCCACCGCTTGAGGACACGAGGACTATTTTTTATAAGGTTAGCGAGTTATTAGAATTTTTGGGGGTAGAAGATGAAAGAAGCTGAGGTTGTCGATGTTAGTTAATTTGAACATTCGCCTCAATAATAGCGATCAAGAACTTTTTTGGACACCTTTTGGACAGTGGTTGGACATTGTCCGATAGAAAAACGTGAGCAAGTTATTGCTCAAATATACCAGATGAAAGGAGAGGGAATGCGTTATTTGATTTTAACCCTGCACCGTGACTATTTGGGCTTGTTTGGTTTTTTACAGGATAACCCAACGAGAGTATATCAGCAAGGCGACTACTACTGCTTTATCTATCGCGAGCCCTTGAGTTGCTATCTAATGCCATTTAAGCTGACTAAACTCTGGCTAGAGGTTGCAGAACAAGTCCCAGAGCGAGGAGAGCTGGTGAGAGATTTTGCCCCAGCCTATGCAGGCAATCAGCTGCTGACGGAGCTACTAGACCTAGAACAGCACCAGCTAGCCGAGAAGCGCCAAGGGATAGGACTAGCCCTATCTGGTTGGTTATTAGATGCCCTTTGCTTTGGTATCCATACCAGGCAGGAAGTTGCCTATCTGGTTCGGGTGATGTTTATGACGGGGTATGACTATGAACAAGTTATCGGAGTATTTACCAGTCTAACCAAACGACTAGACCTAGCTCGCTACTTTTTAACCGAGCTAAATCGTTGCTATAAGGGGGTGAGGGTTTGAGTGAGTTAACGGAAAAACTGCTGGCAGATAACCTGCAGAGCAAAACGAGGACAGACCCCGACAGGGTGAGAGGGCAACCTGAAGACGTTGACAAGCAAAAACTGGCAACCTTTAAGGGCTGGCAGAAACAGGTCAAAGCCTATGCTTACAAGAAACGGCAGGATTTGCTTGCAGAATTGATAGCAAAAGGCAAAGACCGTCGCAAGGCTGAGGTAGAAGCTGACAAACCATTGGCTCCTACCTTGGTTGCTGGGATAATGGCAGAGCTCTTGACTGTTTGCAGAATTGAGAGTGATGAAGGGGACAAGCCGGTCTATTTCTATGATCCTGATAAGGGGATTTATCGTCATGATAAGGAATTTTTGAGGGATTTTATCTACGTTATCGAAAACCGCCACAACGAGCGGCGAGCCAATGACTGTATTTATTTTCTGACTAGAAAAGCTCCGTATCGTAAACTTGAAGACAATCCAGACTTGGTCATCGTTGGCAACGGTCTCTATAACAGGAAGAGCCGTCAACTGCTCCCTTATACACCTGAAAAAGTGTTTACGAGCAAGATTGCCACTAATTACACACCGATCGCCAAGAGCCCATCTATCAAGGGCTGGGCGTTTGAAGACTGGTTACTTGACCTATTTGACGGTAACAAAGAGCTTTACCAACTAGCCTTACAGTTGTTAAATGCTGTTGTCCGTGGGGAAAGTTTGGGTAAGATGTTTTGGTTTGTGGGGGCTGGTGGAACTGGTAAAGGGACACTACAGGAGCTTTTTATCAACCTAGTAGGCAGGCAGAACATCGCTAGTATCAAAATCACAGATTTAGACCTTAACAATCGTTTTACCCTAGCACAAGCTATCGGTAAACAGGCGATTATAGGTGACGATGTGCAGGCTGGGGCAGTCATCAAGGACACGTCAAAGCTTTTCAGCCTAGTAGGTGGGGACACTGTCAGCGTTGAGAAAAAGGGTAAGGATGCCTATAGTACTTTTATCAAGACAGTGGTTATCCAATCGACTAACGAACTCCCAAAGGTCAAAGGGGACTACCAAGCCATCAGACGGCGTATGGTGATTTTACCGTTTACCAAACGGTTTGCAGGTAGACCTAACCGAGCCATCAAGAGCGATTATATCAAACGCTCCGAGGTGCTGGAGTATGTGCTAAAACTGGTGATTGACCTAGACTATGGGGACTTTATCAGTCCTAAAATTTCACAAGAATTGTTAGACGACTACCAGCAGGCGCTTGATCCCGTGCTAGTATTTGCCCAAGAGCTTTTTGACCAGCCACAATCCAGTTTTTTTCCTAATGATTTTGTTTGGTGGTGCTTTGCCAAGTATGCGGAATACCACAATCATAGTCATCAGTACACAAGCCAAGGATTAAATACCGCCTTTCCAAAGTACCTACCCGATGACTGGGAAAAAGCCCCTTACCCTGTCAGTTTACCGACAGGGGCGGAATTGCCCAAGGGGTTCTATCCCCAGGAAGACATGCCGCCCTATTTGCCTAATACTTACGCCCCAGCGAGAACAAAGCGCCAACGGGGCTATAGGCGAAAGAATAAGTAAGTCACTACACACCAAGGCAGTCACTACGCTTTTTACTACGCTTAAAAAAACAAGTGTAGTGAAAAAAATCCAGACACAGCAAGGCTTTACCCTTATTTACTACACCTACTACACTTATTTAAGGGGTGTAGTAAATAAAGAAAAGCGTTCCTCTCTTTTTTAGAAAATACAGGGACTAGAAAGCAAGTGTAGTAAGTGTAGTGAAACGCTCGGAAACCTAGTAAAATCAAGGGTTTTAGCTACTACGCTTGCCAAAAAAAGCGTAGTGAGGGCGTAGTGAATCAGCTGAAAAGTGTAGCAAAAAACTGATACGCCTGAGGAGAACAATATGACATCTAAAATCAAAATGAAAAAGAAAAGACCTTTTATCTGGGGTTCAGCTTTTAACAATGGATACAAAACTGCAACAATCGTTAATGAATTGTCTAGTAAATACGGAACCAAAATAAAAGACTTTATAGATAAGGAGTTGCAACATAACAAAGATAATACCGTTACTTTTGACAGCAATTTTTATAATCGCGGTGAAAAACAAGGTATCGAAAGAACCGACTTGATGCAATTAAAAGCAGCTATGAAGGATAAAGGGCGTTTGATTGGCAACAAAGCTTATTTTAACAAAGCTAGTCATCAAAAGAGCCAAAACAAGAAAAAACAAAGCAACCAATGGAGCAGCCCATTTAGAAAATTCATAAAGAAAGAGGAATAACATGAACATTTTTAATTTATATAAACAGCCTAACGAAACAAAAGCATCGATTGAAGAAACGAAATTACTCGCTAGAGAACTTGAGTACGAGGCAAAACTCTATGGAACCCCCAAAAAAGTAGGTTATAAAAACAGTATAGATTTCGGCTTTATTTTGTTAGAGGTAGCTCCGAGATTAGCATCACTAAAAGGCGAAAGACAAAAGAAACAAGTTGAAACTAGAACAGCAGAATTGATGGATTTGTCAAGTGAAATGGAGCGTTTAATTGCTAATTTTCGTTACAAAATTCACCACCTCAATGGTGAAGATTATATTACTTCTCCTGAAAAACGCCGATTAAGTTCCGAATTAAGAAAACAAGTAGGCAAAGAAACAGATAAGATATCTGAAAATCTAGGTAAGAAGACAAAAGAGTGGTTGAAAGACATACGTCAATTACTGGAAGAACATTGCGACAAACTATCAAACTATTACCCAGAATCAGAAGTATCCATACTACATAAAGTATATGAAACTACAGATACTCTACTGTCATCTCTTGAATATTCTGAATACAAGCCAATTTTTAAAGAACATGGTATTCTGTCACTGAAGACCTGGCTGGATCGTATATACACTGCAGCGCCACCATTTGACAAAAGGAATATAGAGTATTACTCTAATTTAGGAGAACGAGAGAGTTATAGCCGCCTGATGCATCAGTTAAAAATTGAGGTAACAGGTAGAGAGAACTTTTATTACGAGGAGGGGTTACGGGCAGTAGAACAACAGGCACAAAAAGAAGGTTCAGACTCAACCAGCTACAAGGCAAGATACTATGAGCGTAAACGTCATGAAGAAGATCAAAAAGCTCTAAAACAACACTACTATGGTCATGACAAAGATAACATCAACGGACTTCCGTTTGAAGAATACGTCCAAAATAAAATTAAATCTATTTTTGACAGTACAGAAACGGTTATCACTTATGAACTGGATATGTAAAATTTAATATAAAAGAGGGAGGTTATCCCTCTTTTATATTAACCCAAAAGGAAACATATTGAAAAAGTGTTGCATTGTATTTTTAGAAAATCAAGTAGAAGCCTTGCAGGGACTAGCGTTATGAGCTATTTAGAAAAGGAAACAGAATGTAAGATATGTTGCATTTTTTAGATATAAAATAATGCTAAAAAAACCTGAAAAAACCAGCCTAAATAGCTTGAATTTTAGTATCATTTATTGCGCCTTTTTTCCCTTTTTGCGTGTTTAGTCTGTTAGAATGATAGTATGAAATAGTGAGCGAGCAGTTGCTTGCTCTTTTTTTATGGGGGTCGTATGAGAAAGACAAGGCTTAAGGCGCTAGAGCGTGACCATTTTCAGTGTGTTTGGTGTCGTAAAGATGGCATACTGACAACGAAACGGCTTGAGGCAGACCACATAGAGGAGCTAGACAAGCGACCAGATCTGGCATACAGCCTTGACAACCTGAGGACGCTGTGTCGCGACTGTCACAACAAGAGACATAATAGATATCAAAGAAAAAAAAGACAGTGGCAAGACGAGCGATTTGAGTGGTAAAACAAGCATAATTGACAGGATTGTCAAGATTGTGAGCCATATAACATCCCCCCCGGTCAAAGCAAATTCGGCGTTTTCTCAATGCGGAAAACCGGCGGATACTTTTCTGACCAAAAAGATGCCTTTTACGTGCATTAGGGGGGGAGGCTATTTACTCTTACTAAAATCTATCACTAAGTAAAGATAACGATTTAATATAAACTAGCACAGTTTACACCGTGCTAGTTTCTTGCCTGCTGAACTCGTTTTTTGTCTGGTTTTTTATTTTTTAGGAACGTTTTTCCTTGTGTGGCTTGCGTTTTGCGTGTCTGTTTTAGGAACTTTTTAAGAACTTTGGCTATTCTTTTATGACCTATAACTATATACCTAAATTTTAATAACCTTGATTTTATGCGGTTTATAGCCTATATCTTGCTTTATGATAAGACGTTTCTGATAGAATAGACCTATCAACTAAAGGAGGTTATCAAATGTTTGATAAATTAGATGCAAAATTAGACCAAGTGACTGGCTCAGCCAAAGAATTAGCTGGTAAGGTTCTTGGCGATAAAAAATTAGAAACAGAAGGCATTGTTGACAACCTTGTCGGCAAGGCTAAAGAAGTTGCAGCAGATGCTAAAAAAGGCTTAGAAGATGCTGTTGAGAAGTCTAAAGACTTGGCCAACGATGCCAAAGAGGCTGTCGAAGGTGCTGTTGAAAGCTTGAAAAACAAGCTTTAATCATAAAAAGAGCCGATAAAGGCTCTTTTTAATGGGGAATAGGATATGCAAGACATTGTTTTAATTCATGGCACATGGTGCTCTGGGAAGGTCTGGGGACGTTTTGCCACTCAACTAGAGCGGTTTGGATGTCGCGTCCACACGCCAAGCCTACGTTATCACGACCTACCTTATGACGAGGTTGCTGAAAAAGTTGGTGCTCTCAGTCTCCAAGATTATACAGATGATTTGGTTGACCTTGTCAACAGTTTAGAACAGCCACCCCTTTTACTGGGGCACTCCTTAGGTTGCTTACTCGCTCAGATGGTTGCCGAACGCACGCCTGTCGCTGGGATGATCCTGATGGGACCTGCTCCAACTGCAGATATTTTTTCGCTTTACCCGACGATGATTCGCTGTTTTATCAAGCATTTTCTGCGTTGGGGCTTTTGGAAAAAGGCCATGCCACCTTATAAGGATGAGTTCTTCCGCTACTGCCTCAATGCCCAAGACGACGCCATCAAGGAGGACTTGTTCAAGGATTTGGTACCGGAATCTGGTAAGGTCTATACTCAAATAGCCTTTCCTTTTCTGGATAATAGCCGAGCTGGTCGGGTAGACTTTCATAAAATCTCTTGTCCTGTACTTGTCATCACAGGTAGTGAGGACAAGATGACCGTCTCTGCTATTGCCCGAAAAACTGCTAAAAATCATAAAGACTCTGTACTCGTCTCCATCACGGGAGCTGACCACATGTACGAGTCCGGGAAATTCCAAAATCAGACACTTCGGGTAATCAAGCATTGGCTAACAGATAAAAACTTTATCTAAAATATCTAAAAAGCAGTTGGATACGATGTCCCACTGCTTTTATGTCGATGTCGTGATGATAGCATCTCAGGTCAAATCTTTATTGACGGAAAAAATGTTCCCCAGAATCAGCAGTCGTCGGCATGTGTCCCATTTCAAGATGGTCTTGGTCACTTACTTCACCAAGAATATTAGGAACACCTGCTGGAACGATTGATAAAACAATCCCTCCTTGACGCTCGCCGTTGTTATAGAAGCCAATGGAAGCACCTACACGCCCCGACTCATTAAGATTTTGTGATTCAATCAGATTATACTGATTAGGATCTGACTCTCCTTCTGTCTCAAAAATCAGTTTATCTCCTTCAATCACAACTGTTTTACCGTTGACATTTGCCCAAGTTCCTGCAATTGAGCTAAAGTCTCCAGCCACGATAGCATCCAGATTAAAGGTACTGGTTGTTGCAGTTGAAGACGCCGTTTCAGAAGTTTTTGAAGAACCCGTTTCAGCAGTGGTTGAACCAGTGTCAGTAGCTTTAGAGGTGACCTCAGTCGCTTGTGAGGTGGTCGATTTTTCTTTTGAAGATAACTGACTCGTTTTTGTGACACTTGATGAGGCTGTGGTGGTGGTTGCTTCTTTTTTACCGCAGGCTGTCAAGGTTGCAACGCTGGTTAGAAGACCTAATAGTAGGACGGTTTTTGAAATTTTTGCTACTTTAGACATGAGTGTCATCCTTTCCATAAATAATTTAGTTAATTGGGATATAGCGTCGAACCCCGCTTCGACTGATATAGCTCAGCCATTGGCGCCCTTCCGCCGTCAACGTACGGTCATAGTTAACCGTTTCTCCTGCATAGTAGTGATCAATAGTTGCCGAAGCTAGGCTTGGCTGGTTTTTAATCGGCTGAGTTGTGGTAAAGCGATAGGTGCCACTGGATGGCAAGCTTGGAGCTGGTGCAACTTTTTCAACAACTGTTGTTGTGCCACCCACACCTTTTAATTGCCCATCTGCTTGCTGGTAATAGAGATGAATATGATAAGTGCCTGTGTCAGACTTGTGCTGGCTATTTTTCACAGAAACCTTATAGGTGTTATTCCCTTGAGCTTGTGCGACATACCAGATGATATCGTCCTGTCCGTTCTTATCTGACCAGATCGGCACTTTGACTTCTTTGATGCCTTGAGAATGATTGACATTGGTAATCAGAACATCAAAATCACCGGTTTGATTGTTTTTATTTTGAACGTTAATAGTCCCTGTCGTGATAACAGGTGCCAAATCACGAATGGCAACGTAACTACGGCTACCTTTATAGTTGAGGTAACTAATCCACAGTTTCTGGTCGCTCTCAACCAATTTATCATAGTTGGCTTTTTCACCAACCTCGTAGAAATCCAAATCCGCCGCTGCCTGTTTTGGTTCACTCTTGACACCTGAACGCTGGGTAAAGGTGTAGGTGCCCTGAGCTGGCAAGTTATGTGAGGCCTGAGGTGCTGCTGGTGCTGGGGTTGATGGTGTATTGGTTTTTGAGGTTACATCCTTAAAATGGATATAGCCTGTAAAACTGCTTTTGTGAACAGTACGGCTATTGTAGGCATAACGTTTACCGTAGTTATATTCTTCTACAGTGACCATGTCACCATTGACCGCAGCAACCCAGGCAACATGCCCGTAGCCCCAGTTATCAGGTGCAGCAGCTGACCAGGCAACCGCGCCTAAAACAGGAGACTCGTCAACACGATAACCTTCTGATCTTGCCCGATTTCCCCAGGCCTCAGCATTGCCATAAGCGCGTGGTAGTTCAAATTTATTGACCGCACTGAGGCGATGAGCAACAAAGGAAGTGCAATTGCGCACATACATGCCCCAATCATCAATGTTGCTATCTGGATCTAAGTTCTTCCATTTTGCTGGGTAGGTATCACCTAGGGCGCCAGCTGCTCTGGTTGATGTTCGAAAAGCGGTGCGACTAGACGGCGTCAGACTCGGCTGAACGGTTTGTCTTGCTGGAGCTGGTTTAGGCTGTTGGTCTGGAGTTTGCTGTTGCTCAGTCACTGGAACTGTTGGTGCTACCGTTTCGGTTGGTTTCGACAATTCCTTCTTGTGGTCTATCGTCTCAACCGTTTTGTCAATAGCAGAGCTCAGCTCTTTTGGATTGGCCACTGTTCCACTCGTTTTTAACGTAGCAACTTCTGCTACGCTAGCTGCTGCGTCAGTTTCTAGTGACTGGGTTGATGGGGTAACTACTGGGGTCTGATATTCAGACCTTTCTTTGGTATCCTGCTGATTCGTCACAACTAGCCCATCTTTTTTGACCTCTTCAAGAGTTGTTTGTGGTGAGTCATTCGTCGCAGACCCAGCTGACGCAATATCTAAACCAGCTACAGGCTCCGACTGGTCAGTGGTAGCCTCTCCGATTTGAACAAGGCTTATTGTTGCCGAATTGGCTGATGAGGAAAGCTCATCAGCTGAAACATGAGCTGCTCCTAAAAAGGTTAAGCTAGCAACCAAAACCGAGCAAGCACCTACAGCATACTTGCGGATAGCAAAGCGATTAAGTTGAGAATGTGTGAACATGTCATCTCCTTTTATTGATTTTTTCTGTTGACACCTAACTATTCGTAAAAGGCCGTTAAAAAAATCAATGTTAAGGAAATTTTTTAGTTCTAGTTTTAACTTAACTTAATAGACTCACCACCCCTCTGTAGAGCCAAAGACCGCCATAGACGAGTACCCCAGAGAGGATATTGGTCAAAATGATCAAGCCTAACAGGCTTAACAAACGTTGCCAGAGAGGCTGAGTTTTCCCTGCTTGGCGTTTACGATAACTGGCATAGAGGCCTGCAAAGATGATGAGGTGCAATAGCAACATACCCAGCAATCCCCACCAGCCCAAAACAAAGGCAGAACCAAAAATGAACATCACATACCAGTACCACAAGGGGCTATTAGGTTGTGAGAGAATTGGCTCAAGCATAGAAACCTCCTGTTTTCTTAGTTACTGACGATTTTAGCGCTCTGCTATTTCCCAAAACATCAAGATAAAAAATATGGACTACTGTTCAGACAAACATTATTTCGCTTTCAGTGCTGATAAAATCTGTGTCCGAATGTCATCAATCCCTTGAGGTGTGCTCGGTAGAAAAATGGTCTGGCTACCAGAACTAGCAAAAGTATTGAGCGTGTCCAGATATTGGTTGGTCAAGAGAATAGACATAATCTGCTCCTCAGTCAAACTGATGTTAGCATCTTTGAGTTCTTGAATAGAATCTGCCAAACCGTCCACGATAGCCTTACGTTGCTCAGCAATACCGACCCCGTGTAGGCGATCTTTTTCAGCCTCTGCCTCAGCAGCAGTTACGATTTTAATCTTGTCTGCATTGGCAAGCTCCTGAGCGGCCACACGTTTACGTTGGGCAGCATTGATTTCGTTCATGGACTGCTTAACTTCGGCATCTGGCTCAACCTTGGTAATTAGGGTTTTGACGATGATGTAGCCGTAGCTGGACATTTCCTCAGCCACCTGATGTTGCACTTCAAGGGCGATTTCGTCTTTTTTCTCAAAGAGTTCGTCCAAGGTTAATTTCGGTACAGAAGAACGCAGGGCATCCTCGATATAGGACTTGATTTGTTCCTCTGGTCGCATGAGTTTATAGTAGGCGTCCATCACGTTTTGTTCATCAACGCGGTACTGGGTCGCGACATTCATGGTCACAAACACGTTGTCGTTGGTCTTGGTTTCCACCACCATATCGTTTTGCAAGACACGCAACTGGATGCGGGCAGCGATATTGTCAATACCAAAGGGTAAACGCAGGTGAATACCTGACGTTGCTGTTTTTTGGTATTTACCAAAGCGCTCGATGATAACCACCGTCTGCTGGCGCACCACATAAAGGGTGCTAGCGATAATCCCTATCACAAAAAATAGGAATAAGATGAGAAAAATGAGTTGAAATGGCATCAAACTGTCCTCCTTTTCATTAGTTATGATGATAGATTTAGTATACGCTTTTTAACAAAAATTTGCAAGTAAAAACCGGTTGCCAGTGTTTAGATGAAGTGTCTCTATGTGGCAAAATAACCAAGGTATGCTATAATAGTCCTTATGGATAAATTGATAAAAACAATCGCAGAAAACGGGGCTTTCCGAGCTTATGTCTTGGACGCCACCGAAACCGTTAGAGCTGCTCAAACCGCTCACCAAACCATGTCATCGTCCACTGTTGCCTTAGGGCGTGCCTTGATTGCTAACCTCATTCTAGCAGCCAACCAAAAAGGAGACAGCAAGGTGACCCTTAAAGTCATCGGTGATAGTTCTTTTGGTCACATCATCTCCGTTGCGGACACCAAGGGGACAGGCAAGGGCTACATTCAAAATCGCGGAGTGGATATTAAAAAGACCTCTACTGGCGAGGTCTTGGTCGGACCTTTCATGGGACAGGGGCATTTCATCGTCATCACTGATTATGGGACAGGCAACCCTTATACCTCAACAACACCACTCATCACAGGTGAAATTGGTGAAGATTTTGCCTACTACCTGACAGAAAGTGAGCAGACCCCATCTGCTGTCGGTCTCAACGTCCTCTTGGACGATAAGGACCAGGTGAAGGTCGCAGGAGGGTTCATGCTCCAAGTCCTGCCTGGTGCCAAGGAAGTTGACATCGCCCGCTTTGAAAAACGCCTGCAAGAGATGCCAGCCATCTCCACCCTCCTCAGTAGTAGCCAACCACTCGATGCTCTGCTATCCGCCATTTATGGCGACGACCCCTATAAACGCCTAAGCGAGGAGCCGATTGCCTTTGCTTGCGATTGCTCTCGCGAGCGCTTCGAGGGGGTGTTGATGACTCTTTCGACCAGCGATTTAAGGGACATGGCAGAGCAGGATCACGGTGCAGAGATTGTCTGTCAGTTCTGCCAGACCACCTACTCCTTTACTGAAAATGACCTAGAAAGATTGATTAATGAGCAAACTTAATTCCTCTTTTATGATTGGGAACGTTGAGATTCCCCACCGTACTGTTTTAGCCCCCATGGCAGGGGTAACCAACTCCGCTTTCCGCACCATCGCTAAGGAGTTTGGTGCAGGGCTAGTGGTCATGGAGATGGTCTCTGATAAAGGGATTCTCTACAACAATGCCAAAACCCTGCACATGCTCCACATTGATGAGAATGAGCACCCCATGTCTATCCAAGTCTTCGGTAGTGATGGGGATAGTCTCGCTCGAGCAGCTGAGTTTTTACAAAAACACACCAAAGCAGATATGTTAGACATCAACATGGGCTGCCCTGTCAACAAAATCGTGAAAAATGAAGCAGGAGCCATCTGGCTCAAAGACCCCGAGAAGATTTACTCTGTCATCAGTACGGTTAAAAAAGCAATTGACATCCCACTGACGGTCAAAATGCGGACAGGCTGGGCAGATAGTTCTCTAGCGGTTGAAAATGCCCTTGCAGCTGAGTCTGCTGGTGTGTCAGCCCTCGCCATGCACGGTCGAACCCGTAAGCAGATGTACACCGGAACCTGCGACCATGAGACCCTGGCTCGGGTAGCCAAGGCCATCACCAAAGTTCCCTTTATCGGTAATGGTGATATTCGCTCCGTTGATGAAGCTAAGTTTATGATTGACGAGGTCGGTGCAGATGCAGTGATGATTGGTCGTGGCGCTCTAAATAACCCTTACCTCTTCACCCAGATTAACCATTATTTCGAGACTGGTGAGGTCTTGCCTGATTTACCTTTTGCGAAAAAACTGGGCATTGCCTATGAGCACCTCAAGCGTTTGGTGGCGCTCAAGGGAGAAAAGGTGGCGGTTCGCGAATTTCGAGGTCTCGCCCCTTACTACCTCCGTGGCACATCTGGCGCCGCCAAAATCCGAGGTAGCGTCGCTAAGGCAGAAACCTTAGAACAAGTTGAAACACTGTTTGCAACTATTGATGGGTTTGCTACGGAGTGATGTCACTGGCTTAACCAACAAGATTTGAACAGTAAAAGAGGCTGACATTGACGTCAGCCTTTTTGATTATTCACAAATTATTGTTCCTATGGCCTTAGAAGAGACCAAAAAGTGATGGGCTTTGCTTTTTCGGAGAAAGACTACTTTTCCACCCCTCAGCTTGTTTTCGCGTTGTCCACAACAATGCCCAACCTAGAAGAACAAAGATGACTAGTAACCATTTATGCTCGTCTGTAAATGGATTATTTCCAAAAGCATGGAGCAAGCTTGGACCGATGACCCACAGATAAGGCAGAACCGAACGCCGAGAAGCTTTGTCAAAAATCAATGTAGCCACACCCAAAGTCATCACAGCAGTTAACAACCAGTGAGAAGCGTAAGCCATATCCAGACGGGAGATTGCCTGACTGATTGGTGAACCTGATTTTTCCACAAAAGTTCCTATAAAATAAGTATGGTCCTCTAACAGTTGGAAACCGAGTCCAACGCCCAACCCTGTTACCAACCACGACACCCGATGGCGCAACGAAAACAGGACAATAACAAGCAGGGCTACGCCCATTTTCAGCGTTTCTTCAACAATTGGCGGAGCAATACTTGCTGCCCAAGCATCTAATACGGTATTGTTGCCTAAAAGCTGCTTAAGCACCGCAATCAATTGAAAATTGAGTAATCCTGACAGGGGACCAATTGCTCCTGCACCTACCAAGATAGCAATCGGCAAAATCCAAGCGGGCTGATGATGTTTTTTCAAATAATGCCTTGCCAAAACTATCAAAGGCAGGGCATAGGCAATGAATAGAATCCCCCATGCGCTAAGGAGTTGAACAATCTGCGACCCGTTTAACCCAATACTGATAACAATAAATGCTTCATAGACCAGCCCAAGACCAACAATCAGCAGCAAAAAAATGCTCAATAGTTTTTTCATGATGTTCCTCCGTTTTATGTTTTTGTATTGTCATTGTAAGGCAATCGTCTTAAAGAAACCTTAATGGCCTTCATGACACCAACAACTCATCACGACAATCAAAAAAGAACAGCTACCTGTATAATAAGTAGCTGTTCTCTTTTTATGCCGTCACTATAAATTTTAGTTTCTCGTTTGTGTAGCTAATTTTGAGCGTATTGCCTGCAACTAGGTCACCTGACAAGAGGAGTTCTGCCAACTTGTCCTCCACCTTGGTTTGCAAGGTTCGACGCAAGGGACGAGCACCCAATGTGGCATCATAACCCGCAGTCGCCAAGTGCGACAGGGCTGATTTCTGGATTTTGAGTGTTATCCCCTGTTCTGCCAGATGGTTAACGAGTGGTTTTACCATAATCTTGACGATGGCTTGCATATCATCTTCGGTTAAGCTGTGGAAGACCAGTTGCTCATCAATCCGATTGAGAAATTCTGGGCGATAAGCTTTTTTCACTTCTTCAGCAATCCGCTGTGCCATGGCGTGATGGTTATGTGCCATTGATTTTGCCCCAAAACCAACTGTCTTATCGTCACGCAAAGCTGTCGCTCCGAGGTTTGAAGTCATAATGATTAAGGTATTTGAAAAATCAACTTTTCGTCCCTTAGTATCGGTTAGCTGACCATCATCCAAAATCTGTAGGAACATGTTGAACACATCTGGGTGTGCTTTTTCAATTTCGTCAAAGAGAAGGACAGCATAGGGCTTGTTGCGTACCTTTTCAGTCAATTCACCGCCTTCATCATAACCGACGTAGCCAGGAGGCGCACCGTTTAGGCGACTAGCTGCAAATTTCTCCATGTACTCGCTCATGTCAAAACGAATCAGAGCCTGCTCATCATCAAACAGAACTTCAGCCAAGGCCTTGGCAAGCTCAGTCTTGCCGACACCAGTTGGACCGAGGAACATAAAGGAGCCAATTGGGCGTTTGCCAAGCCTAATCCCTGACTGATTGCGACGGATAGCACGGCTGATCGCTGATACGGCTTCATCTTGACCGATCACGCGCTTATGCAACTCTTGCTCTAACTGCAAGTATTTCTGGCTATCCGCCTGTGTCATCTTGCTAACAGGGATCCCAGATAGTTTGCTGAGGGTCAGCAGAATATCTTCTGTCGTGACCTGAGTAGGGCGTACTGGCTCTTTGACCTCAGCTAAGGCTGCCTTCAACTGCTTAAAGTCACCTGCTATAAGGGCTTCATCAGCCACAGACAAAAGGGGCTGTTCCTCTTGCTGGACCATCTGCTGCACCATAGCACTCGCTTCATCTAACAAATCAATGGCTGAATCAGGGAGCTGCTTGCTGGTTAAATACCGCTTCGCATATTTCACAGCAGTCTCCAGAGCTTCATCACTGATTGTTACACGGTGATAGCGCTCATAACTCTCACGGATTCCTTTGAGAATAGCCAAGCTATCAGCCAAACTAGGCTCATCAACAATAATTTTCGCAAAACGGCGTGCAATAGCGGCATCCTTTTCAATGTGTTTTTGGTACTCATTGAGTGTCGTTGCCCCAACCAAATGCAGAGTGCCACGAGATAGAGCAGGTTTCAAAATGTTAGCGGTATCAAGTGTGCTGTCAATGCCTGAACCTGACCCCATAATGGTATGCAGCTCATCAATGAAGAGAATAATATCGCCTGCTGTCTCAATTTCCTCAATGATTTTTTCCATTCGCTCCTCAAAATCACCACGAAAACGAGTGCCAGCAATAACACTCATCATATCAAGCTCCAGCACACGTTTACCCAGTAGCTCATAAGGTACTTCTCCGTGGACAATCCGCTGCGCTAAACCGTAAGCAAGAGCTGTCTTTCCGACACCTGCTTCTCCCACCAAAACAGGATTATTTTTGGTCTTTCTGCTCAGCACCTTAATCATTCGAGTGATTTCCTCATCACGACAGATGATTGGGTCAAGGTTCCCACGTCTAACCTCCTCAGTCAAATCTCGGGTGTAATCTTCCAAATCCCCGACAGGAGTTGTCATGGCTCCGCCCATCATATGAAACTGGCTCATCTTAGCTTTACGCCCATGCTTGAGGTCGTAAATCTCTTTCACTTGGTCCTTGGTCAGTCCAGAATGACCTGCTAAAACATTTCTAAGGGCTGATAGGCGTAAACCAGATGTCTTGCTATTTCCAGAAACAAAGCCAACAGCCTCTAAAATTTGGTAGGGCAAGAGGTCTTTGTTAAGCAACATGGCAAATAGCAGGTGCTGACTACCGATTTCCTTATCATTAACCAAGGTAGCAATTTGTTCCGCATCTTGAAAAAGAAGGCGACTGCCTTTGGATAAGGGCAATAGGTGTTTGGCACTTTTGGGGCGTCTCAATTCAGGTTGTTTCTCTAAAACATGTAGGGCCACGGCTTCAAATTCCTTATAGGAAACAACGTCGTCAAATTCTGCGAACGCTAAACTTGCTACAGAATCAGGAATCACCACCATGGCTAACAATAAATGCCAACTTTCAATAGACTGGCTCTTATACCGTGTTGCCTGATATTGGGCAAAATCAAGAATTTCCTTTAATTTTAATGAGTAATCCATAACCTATCCTTTTCTATCTAAGCGTTGGAGCAGACGGCGCAACATTTCTGCGCGTAGACGTGGTCCTTCAGTGCCTAACAGGTCGTCTGTTGCTAAACTGAGAACAAGCTGGCCTTCTCGTCGTGTGATGAGGTTTTCATCACTTAAATAGTCCAACAACTCAGCAAAAATCTGCTCACTGAGCTGGTCTCCAATGCTTTCCATTAAATTGCAGAGCAAATGGTGCTGGTCTGAGAAGGTCAGCCGCGCAATCCGAATATAACCTCCGCCGCCTCGCTTACTTTCGACCAAGTATCCTCGACTCTCCGTAAAGCGTGTTTTAAGAACATAGTTGATCTGACTAGGCACCACGCGGAAGGTATCCGCTATATGGGAACGCTTGATTTCAGCCATTCCTGTTCTCTCTAAAATTTCTTTTATGTATTCTTCAATATGATCCGATGTGTTTTTTAGTGGCATGCCAACACCCTTTCTTTGGAAATCAGGTGCTTCATGTAAGACCTGATTTCATCTGACTATCTTTGACCATTATACCATAGAATGACCGATTTGCGCCACCACAAGCTACAAACTGCATCAGATAAGGCTTTTCAACTGCTATCGAAACCACTTTAGTCTATTTTAGCACACGAATGGAGTAATAAATTTTTCGATAGACAAGATGAGTTTACGACCTTTGGACAAGGGCTTCCTAAAAAATACCAACTGCGTTTAGAACACGCAAAAAGCCCTCTGGATTGCTCCCGAAGGGCTATAGACCACCAAGTCGTCAGTACCAACCCAAAAAGTCGTGTAAAGCTTCTTCTAGTGATGGAAAAAGGCGCAAGCTGAGGTAGCAAAAAAGGCAAAGTAACGTTAGCAATAGAACTCGTTTTTTCACATTATCATCCTTTCACATGAGTTTATAGGTAGCCCACAATAGCAATGATATGGCAGATAGAGGCGGCGTTAATAAAGAGGTGCCAAATCAGATGATGGTAGGGCATATTTTTCTTACTGTAAAAATACGCCCCTATCGTGTACATCAGGCCACCTGCGACGATCAAGCTGAGAAAGACCGCGTTAGTTGCACGGATAATCTGAGGTAGAAAGAAGACTGCTTGCCAGCCCATGACCAAATAAATGATAAGGCTGAGTTTTGGAATGCGATTTTTGCCTAACACCTTATACAAAATCCCACCGATGACCAAAAACCACTGTAACCCCACCATGAGCCAGCTCTGCCATTTCTCCAAAGCCATCAAAAGGACTGGGGTGTAGGAGCCTGCAATGGCGATAAAAATGCTGGAATGATCGAGGATGCGGAAAACTCGTTTGTGTGGCGAGTCGTAGGCCATGCTGTGGTAGAGGGTCGAGGAGAGAAACATGAGGCTGAGAGCAACGATAAAAACACTGGCACCAAAAGCTAAGGTGACGCCTCCTTTGAGGTAGGTATGAACGGCCACCCAAGGCGATAAGCCCAAAAGCAGTAAAAACATGACACCATGGCTAATAGCATTAGCCAGCTCCTCACCGAACGTCAGGCGTTGCGATAAATTCATACGACCTCCTCTTTATTGTGTTCATTTTATTTTACCATAATAGCTGAGCAAAGAGAGAATTTTACTATCAGCTGGGACATTTATGGTAACTATGTTAAAAAGTTAGACCGGAGCCTAACTTTTATGTCTTATATCAAGCCGATCATCTGCCAGTAGGGAAGGCTGATGAGCAGACCTAAGATATTTAAAATCATATAAACAACAGAGGTTACCATGGCGTGTTTGTTGAGAGCCATCTTATTATTAACAGCGGCTGACGTTGTCAAGTAAGGTGGGTTCATGTAAGGCAAGAACCAGATGTTGATACTTGTCGCTACGATAAAGACCAGAATAACTGGATTGTAAGACAAACCCTCAAAGAATGGAATGAGGATTAAGAGGAAAATGGTACTTGAAGTAATCAAAGACACCAAGATAAACTTAGCCGCATAGATAATCAAGGCTAAGACAACGACTGTTAGGAAGGGATTGTCCAAGAGCGGTGTAATCACACCACTCAAGTTAACCTTGAGCCATTCGCTGACACCGACCAAGCCAAGTACCGTTCCTAAACTCATCGCTGTTCCGATAAAAATTGCCACATCCCAGCCAATTGAATTTTTAAATTCGGCAGGTTTCATGACGCCAAACCCAACGAGAACGCTCAAGCTGATAATAGCTGAAATAGAAGCTGAAATCCCAAGTTGACGTTCCAACACCCAGAAAATCAAGGTGATAGCTAGCACAATTGCAGTGATTTTCTCCTCACGGCTCATCGGTCCCAAATCAGCAATTTGCTTAAGGATTGTCTCCTTGGACATGGTTTGCTCATTTTTGGGTTTATAAAGGAATTGTAGGGCAAAATAACCGCCAACCATGCTCACAAGAGCCCATGGAATAGCCACCTTGAACCAGTCAGCCCAAGCCAACTGAGCTTGAACATTTTCTGGCAATAAGCCTTTGATGGCGTAGTTAATCGACGTTGCACTAAGGAAAACCGCTCCTGATACCAAGAAGCCCCAGACCATGGACATGAAAATCCCTGCACTCTGATCACTGCCTTCTTCATAGCCGAGAGATTCACTGATACTGCGAGAGATTGGGGCTGCAATGGCTCCCTTGGCATTGGTTGATGGAATAGCTGGTGCTACTGCAGTTCCAGCCACAAAGAGTGCCAAACTTTGACCGCCATAGTTTAGCGGGAAAAACCGCATGATGTTCAAGGCCACCCGCTTAACCAGACCTGTTTTCGTTGCCACAGAGCCAATGCCTAGACCTCCGATAACAATCCACCAGGCTGAACTTGAAAAAACACCAAAAGCTTCATTGAACTGAACAATACCAAGACCTGCCCAGAGGGAAATCATGATGAGACCTGTTGCAAAGTTTGGAATCAAGTCTGCAATCCAAAAGACATTGGCCGTCACAACCGTTCCTAAAACCAACATAGCTTCCCTGCTCAACCCTTCTGGAGCTGGTAAAAAGACGACCAGAATTCCTGCTAAAATTCCTAAGATACCTGTTATTAATTTCTTATTCATACGTTCCTCCTATTACTTCTGGGTTAACAGCTGACGCTGGAATAGTCCCGTTAAAGAAGTCGATGACATTTTGTACAGCTCCAAAGGAAAGAGCTTCCGTCGCTTCTACTGTTGTCCCTGCAATGTGGGAAGTGAGAAGTACGTTCGGTGCTGTTAAAATAGGGTTATCTGGCAGTGGCGGTTCAACTTCAAACACGTCCAAAGCAGCACCGGCGATTTCGCCATCTTCTAAAGCCTTAGCAAGGGCAATTTCGTTGACAATGCCGCCACGTCCAGCGTTGATGAGGTAAGCAGTCTCTTTCATCCAACCCAGCTCTTTGGTACTGATAAAGTCGTGCGTTTCAGGTGTCAGAGGCATGCAGATGGAGATAAAATCAGCTTCTTTATAAAGGGTTTTTAAATCCGTTGAAATCTCAATATCGGCTTCCTTGACAAATGGGTCGTAAGCCACAATTGACATCCCTAGAGCCTGTGCAATCTTGCTCAACTCACGTCCGATAGCTCCGTAACCTAAAATCACCAAGCGTTTACCACGGATTTCAGAACCATTGAGACCGTAGGTATTAGCCAGACCAATCAGCGATACGCCATCGCCAGTCATCTTACCTGCACGGAAATGCTGATCAGACTTATAAATCCGACGAGACAATGCCAAAATCATGGTCAGGTGGTATTCTGCCACTGAGTAGGCATTGGCACCATTAACCTTGGCAACCAAAACACCCTGCTGATTAGCACTGGCCAGGTCAATATTGTTGATTCCCGTCGCATGACGAGAAATGAGCTTGAGTTGCTTACTAGCTTCAATAACGCTTGCAGGCATGGGACTAGATCGCAGAATAACTGCATCGGCATCGACAATCTGTTCAGCCATTGTCACAATATCTGTTGCTGGTGAGGTTACCACTTCGAATCCCTTATCAACAAGCAACTGCTCAGCTTTAGAACTAATTGGTTCACTTAACAAAATTTTCGTCATTTGAAACTCCTTTTCATCTTTTTTACAAAATAATTATATCACAAACACAACTGTTAAGCGACCGCTTTCTCAATCATGGAAAAATTATGACATCAGGTTAACAACTACTAGAATTTCTTGTTTTTATGATAAACACAACAACTGTAAGCAGGCGTTATGCTCATTTTTTTATTTTTTTGATATAATAGAAAGGAACTTCTAATTTAGAAAAGGACATTTCATGAAACTGATTTCTTGGAACATTGATTCCCTCAACGCCGCCCTGACATCTGACAGCCCACGGGCTCTGCTGTCTCGAGCGGTGATAGACACGCTCGTCGCTGAAAATGCTGATATCATCGCTATTCAGGAGACCAAATTATCCGACAAGGGACCGACCAAAAAACACTTAGAGGTCCTTGAAAGCTATTTCCCAGACCATGCCATCGTCTGGCGTTCTTCTTGCGAACCAGCTCGTAAGGGGTACGCAGGGACCATGTTTCTCTACCGCAAGGACTTAAATCCAGTCGTGACCTACCCAGAAATTGGCTCACCAACCACCATGGACAGCGAAGGGCGCATCATCACCCTTGAGTTTGATGACTGTTTTGTCACGCAAGTCTACACCCCAAATGCTGGCGATGGTCTCCGTCGCCTGGCTGACCGCCAAATCTGGGACGAAAGATACGCTGACTACCTCGCTAAGCTGGATGCTATCAAACCCGTCCTTGCCACAGGGGATTACAATGTTGCCCACAAGGAAATCGACCTTGCCAACCCCGCCAGCAACCGCCAGTCACCCGGCTTTACTGATGAAGAGCGTGCTGGCTTTACCAATCTGCTGGCAACAGGTTTCACAGATACCTTCCGCCACCTCCACGGTGATGTGACAGGCGCCTACACTTGGTGGGCACAGCGCAGCCGCACCAGCAAAATCAACAACACAGGCTGGAGAATCGACTACTGGCTTGTCAGCAACCGCATCGCTGGCAAGGTCACTAAGTCTGATATGATTGACTCTGGTACTCGCCAAGACCACACTCCAATTGTCATGGAGATTAAGTGGTAAAGTAGCAACACCATCAACACCCCTCAGCAATAAGGCTGAAGGGTGTTTTGTTCTTTAGTCTGCACTAGGCAACGGTGCAAGTCATCCTTGATATTTCTTACCTACTTTGTACCGCGACGTCTGACGCTCAGTAGTCCGAGTGCCGCAAGCATACCGCCAGCACCTAAAACGAGTAAAGCGGGAAAATCACTGGTTTCTGCTTGAGTTGCTGACGCTTTAGGAGAGGAATTTGCGCTCTTCATTTTCTTAGATTCTGTAGTTATTGGATTTTTGGCACGTTCACTCGCTTGGTGATTTTGAGTAATTGCTTGCGCTGTTTCTACATTCCTTGACTGTGGGAAAGCAGCTGATATTTGACTATTTTCATCACTTTTTGTAGCAAATTCTCCAGACAGAGAGAGACTGCTTGTCAGATTATGTTCTGATGGCCTTGTTCTATCAGCATTCATCAAGCGCTGAGCTATGCCAACATTAAGTAAAGCAGCACCATCTGACGAATCTGGAGTAGGAGTTTCAGCATGTTCACTTGAACCGTCTAAATCAGAGCCATCGTCTACCGAGTCAGCTGGCGCATTAGTTGATTCGCCTGCGCTACCTGAATCAGTTCCACTTTCCGATGAATCTTCTGGTGAAGTCGGGGCAGACATATCAGGAGAATCTGGTGCTGGAGTTTCAGTTTGTTCGCCTGCATCCTCTGAACCAGAACCGTTGTCCACCGAGTTAGCTGGCGTATCAGCTGATTCACTTGCGCTATCTGAACCAGCACCACTGTCCGATGAATCTTCTGGTGAGGTCGGAGCGGACACGTCAGGTGTATCAGCACCATCTGACGAATCTGGTGCTGGAGTTTCATCTTGTTTGCCTGCATCCTCTGGGGTCTCAGGGGCTACTGTTGAATCGTCATCTTCTGCTGTACGGTCTTTCAACTTCTCCACCAAGGCCAAGGCGTCGCTAACGTCCTGAACAGTCGCAAACTTATTGGCGAGCACATTTGTTGCATACAACCAAGTATCGTTTTCAATCGTAATTTCTTTAGTGGCTAATAGCTGAGCTAAGGCTGATTTATCAACTGTTCGTGGTTGATAAACTCTGAATTCCTTGATACCTACTTCGTTAGTGCCAGGTTTTCTGGTGACAGATGCAAACTTCACATAACGAGCTTTCTGAGGTCCAAGGTCAAGCGTGACCATTGTCGTCGTGTTTTGGGTAACTTGCTTAACGTCCCTAAAATTAGTCATGTCATCTGACACGGCGATGTTAAAGGCAGTTGCCGCTCTAGAAGCATCAAATACTACCTGTACAGTATCAAAATCAGTTTGTTCACCTAAATCAACGATAAAGTAATCATGGTCATGATTCGATGACTGCCAGCGCCCTTCTGGACCGTCTGTGTCACCATCGGTCAAGCGACCACGATGGTAAGGTTTGATGTGCTGGTTCCAAAAAGCTGACTGATGACGGTAATCATAGACAGGCTTGTGCAAGGCAACATTGACCCGTTCCAGATGTTCATTGCCAACTTCAGTTGCTTCCTGAGTTCGATTATAAACCGTGATAGTTTTGATGTAACCCTCAAATCCCTTGCCGATTTCCTTGATTGGGAGGTTAAATGAGGTTCTAAAGTTCCCACGCGTGCCTAGAGGCAACCCTTCTGTATGACTAAAAGAGGCAATCTGCTCATCGTTCAAGTAAACATTGAGCACTTCTCTGGTCCCTGTTAAGGTCAGTTTGTAGACCTTACCGCTCTCCAGTTTTGGTGCGATGTGTTGTGAATAAAAATAGCGATTAAGATTGAAACCTTCAGCAACTTCACCTGCTTGTGTTCGACCTTTGGCGTTGAGGAACAAAGCCCCATCTTCTGATAAAAGCAAACTCCCCTTGTCAACATTAGTCGGTTTAAAGGTCATCTCAAGGGTGTAAGGCAAGCCCAAGGTCTGCACATCAGTCACCAGATGATTGTCTCCGTCAAATTTTAGCCATTTTTCGCCATCAAGTTCAACGATAGCCGTCCGACCTTCAGAGCGAATCCCCAAGCCGTTGGTTGACAAATCACTGACCTGATTATCCTGAGCATAGGTCGCATCAATATTTAACAGAACTTCTGTCTTTGTCTGGTAAGGCAGGTAATTGTTGCGGAGGCGTGTGGCTTCAAGGGCTTTCTGATACTCCAAAAAACTCCGAGGTGATTTCCCATTCCAAGTCTTAAAACCAATCATAGCGAGAGATTTTTCCAAACGGTAGTATAAATCGCTCTCCTCAATCCCTTCAGCATGTTCATCGCCCCACATCGCTCCCTTGGCTCCTAAAAGTAAGGGCTCGCCCTCCAATGCCTGGCGCTGGTGACTGGCAACATCCAAATTAAACACGTAAGGCTTCCAGTGGTCGAACACATACTGCTCGTTGATGATGTCTTTATGATTACGCCCGGGTGTGACATAGGTGAAGGGCTGTGGCACATTGACCACTCTAAAACCTTCATTGATACGGTCAACACTCACTGATTCGTACTGAGCCCACTCATCAAAGATAATGTCTTTGGAGACTGGGGTATTTCCTTGGAAAATGCTCAACGCTCCCCAAGTTCTGAGTGTTTTACCATGCTCTCTTGCTAATTCATTCAGCTCATTTAGATAGGTTCTAAAGGCTTCTTTATTACCGTTTTTTTGCCAATATTCATCAACACCGAGATGAATATGGTCATAGGTAAAAATACCTGCATCCAGATAACTGTTCAATAATTCTCGCACAAAACGCTTAGCGCGAGCCGTTTCTTCCGGATACACTTGTTCGTTAATGGCTAGCGCTTCTAAATCATTCGGGTGGTGAATGGGTTGACCAAGATAATCAATCTGGTCAGGATTGTTCAAGGCATAGAGTGAATACACCGCCGAATGCCCTGGTGTGTCGAACTCCACCAGTGTGTTGATCCCAGCTACGCCATTTTGAGCTTGGAATTTCTTGAATTCCTCCAAAGAATAGGCAGGATTGCCATAGGTATCACGGTAAAAATCGTACTCTCCCTCATAACGGTCATGCTTAAACGCTGACTTGTTAAGGCTTGGAAATGCGGTAGATTCCAAGCGATGGGCAGCTTCCGTCTTAGCCCATGCTTCAGCACTTGAGCGCGACCCATCCGGCCACTGGTTATCATTGATATGCAGGTGCAATTCATTGAGTTTATACCAGCGAAAGAGGTGGGAAACTTCCTCTAAAAAGTCCTGTCGCATGGGAATCCGAGCCACATCAAGCAACATGCCACGGATGGCATAATTAGGATAATCGCGATAAACACCCTTGGTCAAGTGCCCTTGCGCCTGTAACATCTGAGCAAGGGTCACGGCGGCATAGTTGAAAGCCTTGGCGTCTTTGGCAAAAACGTCAACCTTGTCCCCAATCCGCATCAAGTAGCCCTCGTCTTTTAGGTCATACTCATCCGTAAGTGTGAAACTAATTGTCGCCTGGTCTGCTGGTGCTGAAGACAATTGGTAGCCCAGAATCGTTTGCAGGTCCTTATTAAACAAGGCTGCCTGCTTAGCCAAGCCATCAGCGACATATAAGGTTGATTGTTCGTCTAGGGTCAGAATCCCTTCGCCAGGTAAAAACTCCTGAATGTCCAAAGCTAGCAAAGGCTTAGCATTTGTTCCTGTCACTGTTTCTTGATGGCTAGCAGGGATATGAATGGTCTTATTCATTTTAGATGGGATGACCAACTCACCCGTCGTTTGATGCCTAGCAGCGACAACCATGACCACGTCCATATCATTGAGGCGGTAGGTAGCCAAACGTCCTTGGTTATCCACGACATATTGATTAGCAGAGCCGATAACCTCATAGCTATACTCGTCATCGGTATCTGCCCCAACCAGCACCACACGCCCATCACGAACAATCAGATGAGCTGCTTCTAGCTTGGTGACAGGATCAACAGGTTCTTTAGCGTCTTCTGCCAACCAACCATTGACGCGGATATCCTTGACCGACACCGAATTGCCACCAGCATGGTGATTGATCCGATTGAACTGGAAACGAAGATAGCGATTGACCGCTAAAGGTTGCTCAAATACTAGGCGGTCTGTCAAATCGGCAGCCGTAGCACTGGCAGCTAGATTGGTCGACCGATGAAGCTCTCTAAAGCTCCCCTCTTGACCTGTGGCAGAGGTGAGGAGACTATAGTCTGTCGCATAAACCTTACGAAAAAAATCAATTTCTATAGCAGCTAGCTTGCCATCTGATCCTAAATCAAGCTGTAGCCATTGAGGTGTCTGCATATCGTCTGGACGGTTAGATTGCTTCATCGGCAAGCCTGCCCAACGTGTACTAGCATCCCCATCAAACGCCTGCTCAGGTGACGTGTTCGTCCCTGCCTCCACTCCCGATGCGGTTACTGGACGGTTTAGGGCAATAGCTGTCGCTGGTTTTTCTGGTTCAGTGGTGCTATTAGCAAGCAAGTAACCGTTAAGACGAATATCTTTGACCGAAACAGCATAGCCACTGGCTCCTGCATTCACACGATTGAAACGGATACGGACATGGCGATCGAGGTCTTGTGGTGTTTCTAGAGTAAAGTAATCACTCTGATCTGCAGGACCGTAGTCAGCCAGAGCAGTCCGATGCACGACCTGCCGCCAATCAGCCTCCTGCGCATCCGACTGGCTTGCTGTTAAAACCTCATAATCAGTTGAATAAACGAGACGATAGAAATCAACACGCCCTGAGATCAACTTAGCTTTCTGCCCCAAATCAATCTGCACCCACTGCGGAGTCTGTGGGTCAGTTGCTGAACTCCCCTGTTCTTTCATCTTAGGTGCAGCATAACGTGTCTCAGGATTGTGGTCAAAAGCATAATCGTGGGAAAAACGCTCCAGATCATTCAAATCAACACCTGAACTCATGACCTGCCCTTGTTTATGGTGAATTAAATCTTCAACAAGAGGTTCTCCCTCCTCCAAATTAGCTAGTCGCGTCGATGTTGACAGAGAGGGTTCAGCTAGTTGATTATACTCATCAACTGCTACGGCTCCTAAATTAGTTGTGGTTTCACTGGTCGCTTGCTCTTGAGCAAAGGCAGTGTTGACCCCCAGCAAGAAAGAGCCGATCAGTATAGAACCTGTCCCGACAGCTAATTTTCTGATACCATAACGCTGCCGTTCATCAAATAACCGATGTTTAGCTTTCATCTCACACTTGCTCCTTTTGATGATAATATAGATATTGTAAACGTATACACCATTATTATAAAGCTTACCAAGCAAAAAGTCAACTGATTATATATTGAATTTCCCAACAAAAAACATGCCTACTCTATCAAGTGGCATGTCCTCTATCGTTGATAGCCTCACTTCAGGCGGTCAATCATGACTAAAAAGGGCGGATGATTTTTTTGATTCAGCGGTTGGTAAAGCATAGCGGTAAACACCGTCTGATCTAACTGCTTAACAAAGGCAAGAACACTGTCTTTTTCCATCTCCCCACCCTCGTGACCGTAGTAAATCATTATCGATACTCTACCTCCAACCTCTAGGCGGTCAAGAATTTTTCCCAAAGCACTAATCGTTGTTTCAGGTTGTGTAATAACTGACTTGTCCGCACTAGGTAGATAGCCTAGATTGAAAATAGCTGCCCTCAAGCTGGTTACGTATTGGTCAACTTGCTCATGGCCTGCATGGATAAGGCGTACATTGGTCAAGCCAAGACTAGCCAAGCGCTCTTGAGTCTTGACTAAGGCTAACTCCTGCACATCAAAGGCATAGACCTGACCAGCCAAACCAGCCAGAAAAGCAGTATCATTACCATTACCCATAGTAGCGTCAACTGCTACCGCATCCTTATCTAAAACCTCTGCTAAAAATTCGTGCGACAGATGAATTGGTCGTTGGATCATTTTTTCCTCCAAATACATTGAACTATCGATTCATTTTACCTTATTTTTAGCTAATCTTCTAGTGGTTTAACAAAAAATCCAAAAACTCCTCAAAACTGTGGCTCTGCAAAAGACTTATCCGTGGTAATTGATAGGGATCAGACAGTTTTGATGAGGGAATGCCTGTTTGACCAGTGAAGACCAAATCTGTTTGTAAGGACTTAGCAACAGTCAGGGTATCTGCATTGTGATTGCCATAAGGAGTGGCGATGGTGGTGATGTCCTGTTTCAGGAAATCTTTAAGCCTGTTTTTAGCTGTTATAAGTTCCTGCTCTTGGTCTAATAGGCTTAACTGGCTGAGGCGTGGGTGACTTTTGGTATGGTTTTGGATAGCAAAGCCTGCTTGTTCAATATCTAGCAGTTGCTCTTTGGTTAGGTAGTTTGGTTTATCCACCCAATCACTGACGGCAAAGAGGGTCGCTGTTTGTTCATTTGCAGTGAGGATAGGCAAGACATTGTCATAAAAGTCTGCGGTGATGTCATCAAAGGTTAGTAAAATGGGTTTATCTGGTGCGGGTTGATTGCCTAACAAGATGTTCTTGTAGTCTGCTAGACTCAGCGTCGTGTAGCCTTCTTTTTTGAGGTGGGTCATTTGTGCCTCAAAGAGCGATAGAGGATACTCAAAAGGATCATCTGCAGCTGGTTGTTCAACAACCTTGTGGTAGACCAAGACAGGGATTTTTGTCTGACCGATAGGGCTGGTCATTTGGGTCTTAACAGCTAGTCCATCAAGAACAACCTCGGTGACGTCATTCATCGGGCTATGGTCTTTATAAGGTCTGCCGAGGGCAAATAGTCCAAGAGCTAAAATGGTCAGCGACAAAAGAGTCAGGCTTTTCGTCCAAAATGGGTGATAGACCTGATAGAGAGAAACGACACCGAGTAGGCTCAAACCTGTCAAGCTCCACCAAGGGTGCTCGGTCAACAGAGCAGCAGTTAGTAGCAGGAGGAAGACGATAAGGATTGCTAAGGTTTGTAAAGCTGGTGAGAGATATTTTTTCATGTGAGTTGTCCTTTCAGATTAGTTGCTTAAGACCTTGTCCAAAAAGGCTAAATGCTTGGCATAGACCTCTTGAGCGTAAGGGTTTTTAATGTCCAGCTCAAAGATGTGGTGGAGTTCGATGTCTTTTTTGTCGTAAAACTGGCTCTCAACCCTCACTCCAAGTGCCTTCAAGCGGTCAACCAGCGCCAAATTGTCAGTGGTGAAACTGCCTGTGTTGCCATCGCTGATAAAGCTGGCTGGAAAGTTGGCATCCACATGCTTAACGATTGAGGCTTCTTCGGCAATAGCTGCCTGCTCCACATCCAGCACTTGGAAGTGGGAACGGGCAAGTGGTTGAATGAACCAATCAAAGATTGCCCAACCAGTCTCTAAGCCCACTTGAATATCTGACCAAGAGCTAGCACCAATATAGGCTTTGGGAATGAGTTTTGGGCGTAAAGCCAATGGCTTTGGCATAGTCTTTATTCGTCAAGACAAGTGCTAACTGTCCTGCCAGTTGCCCACCAGCCGAATCGCCTGACAAGATGATGCTATCGGGATCAATACTATAGGTGGCCGCCTGTGCGACGACATCAGCCAGTGCTTGGTCGACTTGTGTGAGACCGTCAGGGTAGTGAGAGCTGGTAGTTGATATTGACCACGTTGTAGCCATCCTTGACATAGCGAAAGAGGTAATTCTCACGGTTCCACTTGTCGCCAGTAGCGTAGCCGCCGCCGTGGATGTAGACCAGCGTTACCTTAGCTTGTGGTGTGGTGTAAATGTCCATGGTGTTGTTGGGCAGATGAGATGGATAGGTTAGGTTGGAGTAGTTGATTCTGCCCTTTGATAGCTTTTCGGTGCGCTGGAGGTCGGCTTCTTTTGGGGGTGTTTTTTCGCTGAACAATAGCGGAGCTTGGCGGGTCATGACGTCTGGGTTGATGACATTGTAGGTTAAAAAGAGGTGACCAACTACAAGACCTAGTAGAGCAAGGCTAGCTAAACCACGTCTGACCTTGCCCCAAACGGTTTGAGGAGCTCTGCCATTTTTCAAAAGATGAGAGAGGACAAGGCTCAGGCCTGTCACGCCTGTCAAGGTCGCTGCCAGCATGGCGAGAGGGTAGCGGTCGCTCCACCAATCGATGACTAGAGCAAGGGAACTTGCCAGGCTGAATCCTTTTTGCCAGAGGGCTTGGCTACGCAGGAAGCGGTAGGTGAGGAGGGCTAGCAGGAATGGAACGATAGTCGCAGGCTGGTGGAAAAGGACATACAGCCCGAGGCTGAGGGTGAGGATGAGGCTGTCGATGAGGTAAAGATAGTTCATAAGAGCGTCCTTTCTAGTTTTGACTGTACAAATGTACCACCGATATGGTAGAATAACAAGAAAAAGCCTGAAAAGGCACCCCTTTTCTGTACAATTTTTATAAAGTGTTTTTGTTAAGCGATAACTCGCTTAACCATAGGTG
>NZ_JBGTZA010000015.1:0-54414 GCF_041807805.1 Streptococcus sp. E29BA | reverse complement strand
ACATAAAACGAGAGAAGACAAGAACTGTCCTCTCTCGGTGTTAAGTGGGTCAACCCACTACAGTTGACAAAGAGCCCATTTTTCCGCATTTTTGGCAGCGGAAGCGACGCTTTCTTAAACGAATCAACGTTTTATAGCCAGCACATTCAAGATAAGGAATTTTAGACGGTTTTTGGAAGTCGTATTTCGCCATCTGTCCTTGGCAATGTTGGCATTTTGGGGCTTGGTAGTCCAGCTTAGCAATGACTTCCTTGTGACTTTCAGCATCAACGACTTCCAAAATAGTAATGTTAGGGTCTTTAATTTCCAGTAGGCTTGTGATAAAATTAAACTGTTCCATATGACACCTTTCTAATGATGGTTTGGTCGCTTTTCATTATAGGTCATATGGGGCTTTTTTCATACTCAAAAGGCTCTATAATCTCCGTGGTGGATTTACCCACTACAGAAATTATAGAGTCTATATATCTTACGACTCCATAAGCCAATCCCATCGCCCTATCTAAAAAAACAGTCCCAACAGGAACTGGTTTTAGAGTCAAACTGAATCTACAAGTCATCAGTAACTTAGCTTTGACGACGTTTGAGAGAAATAAACATAAAGGTCAGGCCTGTCAGAGTAAGACCTCCGACTGCCAGTAAGTGCCTGTTGCTAGCACCTGTTTTAGGTAACATCGCTTGATAAGTAGGTATTACCGATGATTGATTAGGCTTGTTAAAAGTTCCATTTCTCCAAGTCAAAGGCGTCCCTTGACTGTTTTTGGATGACAGTAAGGCTGACTCTCCTTGATTAGAACCACCAGCGGCAGCGCTTCCTCCTTTGAGAAGAGACTTTTCGTCATGTTGTTTTAAAGCCATTTCTTTTTTAAAAGCATCCTTTACAGCTAGAGTCGGTTTAATCGTCGCTAGCTGCTGGTCTGTCGAAGACGACTGAGAGCTTATTGTCTCAGCAGTGCCCTTCGTCACTTTCTTTGGCCTTATAAAACTTAAAGTAACAGCCTTGCCCTTATAATCAGCTGACACATAAGTTAAGCCTTCTGATAGTTTTACTTCGATAAGAGCAAAGAGATGCTCCAAGAAAACAGCATGGGCCATCAGATCAAAGGATAATATTTGAGCCAATTTCCCATCAATCAGGATTGTAATCTCATAGTTTTCCACTGGTGGGTTGACGGAAGAAACAACATGAGCGTCACCTGACGACTGGTCATCCATAGGATGATGGAAGAAGAGATAAACCGTATTGTCTTCATGGGCAGCTGAGTCATAAACAAGACCTTCGGACAATTTAGCTTCGATAAGGGCAGAGAGATGCTCCAAAAAGACAGCATAAACCACATCATCAAATGCTGATACTTGAACCTCTTTACCATCAGCCGAAACAACTATCGTGTAGCTTTCTGAGACATCCTTAGACGGTTGAGGTATAGTCGGTACAGTTGGAGAAGGAATTGGTGCCAAGGTTAGCGCCTTACTAGCGATAATACGCTTAGGAGCTAGACCTTGATCAGTGACCACAGTGGTTACTTGCCTTGATAGAGCACCTGTTTGCTCATCCACACTATAAATCGTTCGGGTTTCTGTGACTCTTGGTTGTCCTGGAATAACTTTATCTGGACTACCAACAAGGTTATTACCATCATACTCAACCATTTCAGAAAGCACTTCTTCTTGACGAACAAGTTTAGGTTTAGTACCGACAACAATCTCTTTAGCAACAGCTGGCTTGGTGCTTAGAATAGTTGTTTGATCAACAACCACTGCCTTATCGCCATCAAGACGATAAGAGGTTCGAGTCGTAGTGATTGCAGGACTTCCCTCAATGCGAGTCACTCGTTTGTTGGCTTCAATATTATCATCAGCAACATAGCGAACAGGAATATCTGTTCCCACCAGCTCTTGAATGAGAGATTTAGTACCGACTTGTATCACTGTATCAGTAGGATTTTCGATCAATCGACCAGTGAACGCAGAGGCTTTACCAGATTGACCTAAAATAGTAACAGGCTGGCTAGCAAAAGCGAGTTGGTCATTTGCCTCATATCGAATTGATGGCTCTACGATAGAGTAAGCTTTATATTCCCACGTTCCAGTGAACGTAAGTGGTCCTGAAACCACTTGTTCATTTGCCGGATTCCATCCTTTGAATTTCCACTCACCTGTCGCATCTTTACTTTCAATTACTACATCTGTATAAAGATTTGGTACTGAGATAGTTTCATTTTCAGCCACTGTTTTTCCACTAGGTAGAGGAGCTTTTTGGACATCAAAATTAGTTTCTTGACCATTTTCAAAACTATAGCGATACGAAATCTGATAATTTCTAGGTTGTCTAATCGATGTTGCTGGATTGATAACCATTGCTTTAGTACCAACAATACGCTCAGGGGCAAGGCCAGCATCTACGATAACTTCCTCAACCTTTTCAACTACTTTACCAGTATCCTTATTGAGAGTATAAGTCTTACGGATTTCAGTTAGTTTTGGTCGACCAGGTGTTACTTTATCAGGTGTTCCTGCTAAAACATTTGAATCCTCAACCACTTTTTCTGCTAAATCTTGACTTATTTGAGTGGTAACAGGTTTAGTACCGACAGTCACAATTCGAGGAGAACCCTCATAAACAACGGTTTGTTTGTTAACTTCATCAAGAACAGCTGTTCCATTAACTAATTCATAAGGGGTTGTCACCTTAGTTCTAGTCTGGCTACCCACATCAGTAATGACCATGTGCCCTGCAGAATCTTGTTCGTTTGCTACAAATTTCAATCGAATTTTTGATATTTCCTCGGTCACAAGTGGCTTAGTACCAACTGATATCGTCGTTGGAATCGCTTCTTCCGTGGTTTCTGTGATTTTAGGCACAGCTTTACCATCGACAATGTCAAAAGTGGTTCGGATTGTTGTTTTTTCAGGGCGACCTTGGTTAACTTCTGTTTTAATATTAGCTTCTTTAGCATCATCTCTAACATAAGTAACAGGAATTGTAGCTGCTTCTCTAACCTCAACCTTTGGTTTAGTACCAACGGTAACAACCTGAAGCGTTGGTAGAACAACTACCTTACCCGTAATCGCTGATTGTTTTCCAGGAACACCAGAAATCTTAATAACATTGTCAGTACCTGCGTCACGCTCTTGATCCGCCTCATAAGCAATCGAAAAATCAACAGGCTTGTAAGGCACAAACTCCCAGGTACCAGTGACTGTAATATCATGGTTTTCTGATACATCATCTGACGAGGTCCAACCTTTAAACTGCCATTCTCCTAATCGATCAATACTCTCAACCAGACTCGGTTGTGGAGCTTCTGGAATAGGAATAACATCACCTTGTTTAACAGTTGTTGCTACAGGAACCGTTGAAACTTGATTTTTGTTAAAGTTACTTTCCTCACCCTTAGTAAAGGCATAGACATAGGTAACACGATTTGAAATCGGCGTTACTACCTTAGGTGCAAATCTCCAGTTTCCTTTATAAATAATGATAGTTGGAGTATCTTGCTCTGTTTCTTTAGTCCAATTAACAAAAGTCCAAGTTCCTGAATCCGTTTGGATATCCGAAGGATTTTTCGGAGTCTCAGGCTCTTGTTCATTATCCAAGCTCTCTGAAGGAAGAATAGCCATTACGGGATGTGGGGCTACAATCTCTTTGTCGTTATGATAAAATTCATAATACACATCGTAAGGATGTTTGTAGACAAAGTCATTATTACTATCTTGTCTAATAAGGCGCTCATTACCTTTCATGACCATCGTCGCAGTGCTTTCAGTGTCTAAATCTAAATAAACATGATTATGAAGGGTAGCTTGACTATCTTGAGCGGTTACTTCAAATCTCAAACCATTCATGCTAACACCTGTCTTAGCTGTTAACTTGTTTTGAGGAGCTATACGGACTGTTCCGTCTCCCGAAAGATCCCATGCGTCTGTTTTAGCATTATCAACATCTAATATAGAATCTCTTGAAACAACATAAGCGCTGTTACTTTGACGATTATTACTCAATTTGATATTGGCATTGTTAGTGAGCTCTAAACTACCACCATTGGTTGTAACATTGGATAAGTTAACACCGTCTAGTGTAATTGTTCCAGTCGGTTCAAATTGAATGATTCTATTGGATTTGCTAGTACCAGAACCTTTTAAGGTTTCCGCCGTAACATTTGAGCCAATTTGACCACTTGTCATTTCAATCGTAGTAAACTGAGCATCACGAGTCCCTGTGATCATAAGTTCTTGTGCCTTAATAGCAGGAGGACGATTGCCAGTAGTTATCTCTGAAAGAGTTAGAGGAGCATTCGCTGTTATTTTAGGCATTACAGATAGGTCTGGATTTATCTGTAAATTTAGGTTTTTAAGCGTACTTGCAGCATTAATTACTAATTCTGGGCGATTCAAAGTCAGGCTAGCATTTTCAGTATGACCTTCAATCGTCACCGCTTTAGTGATGGTATCAAAAGTTCTATCTACCAAACTGTCCACAACAACAATCTTACCGCCTGCTTTGACTAATTGAAAGGCCTCCTCTAACAGACTAACTGGACTTTCAGGGGTTTTTCCATTACCATTTCCAGAACTTTTGACATAGACAATGTCTAGTAAGTCTGGCGTCTTATCTTTAAAAACAGATGTTGTCAAATCATTTTTTAGAAGTGATGTCAATAACTCTCGTTTGGCACGACGAACAGCTGTAGCTCTTTCAAAAGTCGCTAAATTATTAGGAGTTGGATTTTGTTTAAATTGTTTTAAAATAGCCAAATCTGACTCAACAGCTTGTTTTAATTTTTCTTTAAACACAACTAAATCAAAGTGATCACTTGTTTTAGTCAGAAGTTTTTGATATTGTGTAACTTTTTTATCAGTCCAATCTTGATTATTGAGAGCTTGTAAGTCATTGTTTGCAGAATTATTCAAAAACCTTGTGAAAGCATCCCAGCCATCTAACCCTAGAACCTCATAGGCTTTACGCTTAAAGGAAACATCTCCTGTCGTATTTTTATTGTCAAGTGCTTTGGCAGAAGCCCAGAAAGACTCTAAAAGGGGAACATTATCATATTGGTCTGACTGTAATTCGTCAATATAAGGATGACGACCATGTGGTACAAATTGCCCTGCCACAAGATTTTGTGATACTAAACCACGCAGGAATGCCTCATAATTGCTGCTATCTAACTGCCCTGTAAAATCAGCAAACTGATCATTGGTTGACATGGTACGATTAGGATTTTTAGTTGGCGTTACTTGGTTGACTTGATTGAAGTATTGCTCTTTTTCAAGTGTTTTGGACTCTTGTAAAATTTGAGCTTCCAAAGCCTCCATATACATGATCACTTCAAGCAAATTTTTCTGATAATTCGCAAGGCTATCTTTGGTTGATTGAGGCGAAGACGCTTGAACTCGGTTAGGAACATCCCCAATACTAATAGAAGTATTTAAATTGAAAACAGGCTCAAATTCACTTTTTCCAGGCGTATTGTCAATATCCTCAAACATACCACGGGCATAAAGTTCTGCACCTTGACCAGTTCTATTGGTTCCCCAAATCGCTTTTTCATTAGCATGCGTCATCTCATGCGTAAACAACGTTACACCAGAATAGTTAGTGTGCATCAGACGTGATTCAAAAGCCTTCAACTGACCATTGCCATCATAAACACCACCAAAATTTTGACTGTTTTGATAGGTTTGCCATAAACCTATTGGACCAAGGAAACGTCTAACAGCATTAGCTGCTGTATCTCCTTCTTTAGCTGACCATACACGGGTAACTTTGTCACTATTAGCAGTATAATTATGATTCATTGAATCAATCGCAAAGCTAAACAGAATAGGCTGCTTGGGATTATCATTTAAGAAACCAATAAAACGTTCAAAACTATCCATGTAAGGCTTGATAAATGGTGTCTGTGATTGTGCAGTACCCTTGCTATGACTAGACAATTGATCTTCGGTGTACAAGTCGCCATAAGTCTCTGTCATACCAATAGTCAAGTGATTAGTCGCTGTGCCGACGAATACACCTTTCCCAGAACTCAATAAAGGTAAGAGAAAAGCAGACTTATGGTTCTTCAAAAGGTTATAAGCAGAATTTTCCTGTGACTGTTCGCCTTTTGCTTCATAAACAATAGCTTCCGTCTGCTCCTTAAAATATTGAGCAACAGTTTTATTTTTTCGTCTTGCTAACTTTTCAATTAAGTCGGCGGGACTAGCTGATCCAGTTAGACGATTCATGCCACGACCAGTGAATAGCTCAGTATTATGAGATAAATAAGAGCCTGTACGGTAGTTATTGTCAGTTCTTGTACCACCTAAACGTTTTAATCTCTCAAGTGGGGTTTCATTAGCCACTGTAGGGTTCAAGTTCTGAGGTGTTAACAACAACTCCTTAATCAAGCCTTCTTCAAGATGGTATTGCTGTGTTAAGTGAAACATTCCGCGCAAATAAGCGGGTAAGTTTGTCTTAAATTCACCGACCGAAATAGGCTGTGTTGCAATAATCTGTTCCAATAAAGTTGGGGTAAAGATTGTTTTCACTTCAGGAGCGAGGACTTCATATTCATCAACTTGAGTAATTTCAGCATTAACCTTATCCAACGCTAGTTGAGTGGCTTTCTCACTTAATGTCCGTAATAAACGTTGCTGTTCAGGAGTGTAATTTGTCACAGCATGTGGTAATCCAGCTTCCTTTTTTAACTGATTTAAAATCGGAACCATCACTTTACCTATATCTGAAACAGCTAATCTTGTTTTTGTTTCTTTTACCTCACTCAAGGCATAATTTTCAGTCTCAGTATTGATTTTTGAGTGAATGACACCAGCATACTGTTTAGCCAAATCAGTAGTGATGATCTCCTGTCCTCGCTCAGTAGCTTCCTTGGTAAAGTAACTCTCTAAACTTTCTTCGTTTTGGACTTCTCTAGTACGACGGAGACGTGGTTTGTCGTCGGTTCTTGTGGTTTCATTGAGGGCATCATCTGACGGTTCAGATACTGACTCGGGTGCTTCTGCTAGTTCTCTAGCCTCTCCTGACACTACTCGGGCTGGGCTTGCTTCCTCTTCTACTGATACTTTTACTTCAAAGGTAGCATTTTCTGAATTCTCTGAGATAACAGAGTCCGCCATATTGGTTGCATAAGATTTAGCCTCAGCAGATTCTTTGGGCAAGACCTGATCACTGACAACTACTGTAGTCACCTCAGGTATTTGAGGGCTTTCGCTTGCCAAATCAGGCACACCCGTTGCATGTTCTTGATTGGACAAGGGCTTCTCTGCAACCCCCTCGGCTTGAACCGTTTGAGTTGACCAGGCAAAACCAATACAGACGGAGACAACTCCGACAGATAATTTTTTAATTGAAAATTTATGTTTTCTTTCCATGATAACTCCATATCGTTATTTTTGATTGCTATTTCTATTATAGCCTAATTAAAGGTGAAAAGGCAACCCTTTTCAATGTCATGTTAATTCGCCTTCTTATTTTTAAGCTCATGAAGAAATCATCCACTGGATAATTTCTTTGCTCCTGTATATATTTTTTAATCGTGGCTTCGTTAAGTCCTACTGTGCTTACATAATAACCCTCTGCCCAAAAATGGCGATTGCCAAATTTATATTTCAAATTGGCGGGTTTATCAAACATCATAAGAGCACTCTTACCTTTTAAATAGCCCATGAAACTGGAAACGCTGATTCTTTGAAAAGGCAACCCTTTTCATTTTTCTCCTTTCGCTCTACAATAGGCTTGAACACCTTTATTGTATCGCGTTTGGAGTTTTTTTGGTATAACCTTCGATGCGCACCAGCATAGCGGGTGGTTTATTGGTTACGCACCTTCGGAGCGTAACGGACTTAAAGTCACATAATAAAGGCAAGAACGCTCTAAATTGTTCTTGCCTAAGCAATTATATTTTCTAAATGTGATAATATCCTCCTTAAGAACAGATTGTAGAACGCTCAAATCCTTGATTTAACAGCGTTTTAAGCACCTGTCATTATTATGACACAATCCCCCCCCCACCAAGTAAGATGGCTTTTGGGGTAACTGATGTCGTTTTGCCACGAGTTAAGGAACGAATAGTTCGTTTTAAGGCTAAGTCAAAGTCATCTTTGCTAAATTCTTCTAACCGCATTAAGCCACCACCTGATGATGAGCAAGCTCCAACATTCGCTCAATACCATCTAAATAACCATTGTAACGCTCCACTTCATCAAAAGTATTGACAAGGTAAATCTTGGTATTGATAAGATCAGACAAATCATCACTCATCAAAATCCAAGGGCTAGTCTCATCATCAAAAGTAATTCCTTGACTATCTTGATAGCGATATAGTTCGGACAAAATCGCTGCGCCACGCTCTTTGATAACTTCAATTTTTAAGGTTAATTGATAATCTTCCACTGGTGTTAACATTTTTTCTTCTCCTACAATATCAACATAGGATACATTAAATTTCTGACAGATACGGTCTATGAGCTCTGTTGATAACGAGCTTGTCCCATTTTCATAACGGCTCAAACTATTTCGAGAAATTCCAATTATCTTGGCAAATTCAGGTTGGGTCAAATCATGCGTTTTTCGTAACGATTTGATATTTTCTCCAATCATAAAAAGTCTCCTTTGATTTTTTCTTTATTATATCACAAAAATAGATAACGCACCAAAAATGGTGCGTTATCTATTTTATTTATAATTATTAAAATATTAGTGACTTAGGAAGTGATATTTTCTGTTGCAACTTTAAATTTTTTTGATATAATTTTGTTAGTTTATAAAACAACAAATGGATTAGGAGGTTGTATGTTTTCAGGAAATCGTTTAAAAGAAAGACGAATAGTTTTAGGTTATTCACAATCTGCTATGGCAGATAAACTTCATATCAATCGTTCCTCCTACTTCAACTGGGAGAATGGAAAAACGAAGCCAAATCAAAATAATCTCAGACAACTAGCGACTATCTTGGATGTTTCAGAAACTTATTTTGAATCTGAGTACAATATAGTCAATACTTACCTCAAGCTCTCATCAGAAAATCAAGGAAAGGTTGATCAGTATGCTGATGAGTTACTTCAAAAACAACAATCACAAGAGAAAGTAATTCCTCTTTTTGCAGTTGAGGTCTTATCTGATGTTTCACTTTCTGCTGGTCTTGGGGAATCGCTCTTTGAGGAATACGAGACAGAAACCGTCTATGCTGAGGAAGAACAGTATGGTTATGATATTGCTGCCTGGATTAAAGGAGATTCTATGGAACCCATCTATCTTGATGGCGAAGTAGCCCTTATCCGTGCTAGCGGTTTTGATTATGATGGTGCCGTCTACGCCCTATCCTGGAATGACTCTGTCTATATCAAAAAACTTTATCGAGAAGAACATGGCTTTAGAATGGTATCCCTCAACGATAACTACCCTGATAAATGGATTCCTTATGAAGACAATCCTCGTATCGTGGGACTTGTCGTAAGTCACTTTATGCCTGTTATAGGAGCTTAAATATGTCAGTCAATATTAAAGAAATGATTTATCTCAGAGATAACCGTATCTATTTTATGAAAAGGCACCCCTTTTCATGAAATTCTCAGGAGCTAAGCTCTCTACCAAACCATTATTGCCCATATCCTCCATAAAATCGACCTTGATGTCGTAAGCAGATTTGACTCTTGTACGGTTGAGGACATAATCACTAAACTCTTCCGAGCTAATCGTCTTCTTAGCATTACGGTCTGAAAAAGTAAAGCGTAAGCAACACTCATCCATGTGTTCATAAGCATAATCGGTCATGATAATAGTGTTCTCATAAGTCTCGATATACTTATCATTATTTAAGCAGACATGGTTATCCACAAAGACAAACTTCTGACTATCAATGGCCTCCTTAAAACGAACATTAGAAAAGTATTGAAAGCATAACTCGGTGAAAGAAATCGTATAGGTCTGCCTGTCCTTAAAGGCATCTAGCTCAAAACTGTAGTTTCTCAGATAACGGTCATCCAAATAATTATAGACACCATGAGCTTCTTTATAGCCTAACTCAATCATCCGAATTTTTGCGGCTTGTCTGGATACCCCAAAGAAATTTGCCAGACTATCTACCACTTCTGTGATGACTTCAATCTTAGACAGATTACTATAAATGGATGATAAGGCACGATAGAAATCCTCAATTTTCTGTCTTGTCTGCTTCTTTGGCATAAGGATTTTAGGAGCTAGGTTATTAGCCTGCCATTCCATCCAGTCTAAATCAGTCCAGTTGGCCACATCTGACAGGTTTTCCTGTGTTCGACAGGATACCGAATCATGAGTTTCATCCACAAGCATACGCAATTCATGATAAATGCGATGAAACTCCCAATGAACACACTCGTGGATAATAGTATTGTTTAGGGAGCCAATATTTCGTTTTTGAGAAACCTCCTCATCTGCACAAATTGTTCCTTTCTTGATTAATCGCCTAATAGCTTGATTGTTAGCATCATAAGTCTCTATCTCAGTATCCTTAAAAACCATCTTACCAAAAATGGAAAAGTCAGAAGAGAGCTTGGTTTCCATGATGGTAAGCCCCATAGCAGCCGCAAGTTCAGTCACGTCAATCTTGGTAGGTGACTTGAGAGCTTGTGGATAGTATTTGGCTAGAAAAGCGTTAGCCAACTCATCAAAATCTGTCTTTTTGATATAGGGTACACCTGACCGACTGAGGAAACGGCTACACCGTCTATTTTGTTCTTTCAGGTCAACGGATTGAACCACAAAAGACTGAATACCATTATCTAGGACAACTTCTGTGACCATTGAGAGCCAGATGGTTTTCTCATCTACCTCTAATTCTCCCTTATACCGTTCGCTCACTTCCACAAAGGCAGTCACCACAATCTCCATCTCCAAACGGTTATTGTCTAACATAGAGGTGTAAATAGCATAGACATCAATATCTATCAACTCGATATAATTCCTGGGATTTCGGATATTTCTAGTTGATAAATCAATCTCCTCTCTGTGTTCAATCAAAAACGCCCTGGCCTTAGTAAAAAGGAGATTATAATACTTCTTTTGGATATAGGTTTCAAGAGATGGTCTGGACATGGCAGGACTCCTTTTCTTTTATCTTGAATTCTATTATAGCTTATGGTATAATTTTGTCAAGTTATAAATCGACAAGGAGAAAAGACCATGTTCTCACCCACAAAACTCAAACAACATCGACAAGAAAAAAATCTTTCCCAGACTGCTATTGCGAGTGTACTAGGGATTACAAGGTCTGCCCTATCTTCCTGGGAAACTGGGAAAGCTGTCCCAAATAAAAAACACTTAGACCAACTCGCTCAAGTCCTAGATATTAACATCCAAGACTTGTACGAGGAGCACCCCCACCTCACCCTCTACAAACAGCTCAACAAGACAAACAAAAAGAAGGTCGATGAGCTAACTCACGACCTTCTCAGGGCACAAAAAGTTATGCCTCTCTTTAGTGTACAAGTTCTTGATAATATCGCTCTCTCAGCAGGACATGGCTCTGGTTTCTACGACGAATACGAGACCAGAGAGGTCTTTACCGACAAGGAATATCTCTACGATGTGGCAACTTGGATTACTGGTCATTCCATGGAACCTGTCTACCAAGATGGGGAAGTCGCCCTCATCCGTGAAGGAGGTTTTGATTACGACGGAGCCGTCTATGCGGTGGCATGGAATGAGCAAGTTTATATCAAGAAAATCTACCTTGAAGCCAACGGCTTCCGTCTCGTCTCCATCAACAAAGATTATCCAGATAAGTTCGCACCAGCAGAGGATGAGCCAAGGATTGTGGGGAAAATAGTTGGGAATTTTATGCCTATAGAATAGTATAATTCATCAAAACTTTTCCGAACCTACTTCACATATTATACGAAAGACATAAAAATTTAACATTATGATAAGAAAAATCATTCTTAAGATATGAGGATTCAATAATATATAAGGGTAATTTGATTCGACTTAGCAATACTCTATCTCACTAACCTGCCAGCACTGGCACACGACTCATTACTCTTGAGTAATATTAGTTACCAAGCAACCGAAGCTCTATTAAAACTATATGACCAATCAAACTCATTGAATAAACAAGTATTTTTAGCCTTCGATAAAGCAAGCTCATATTCTCCAGAAGCGAATAAACTCTTGTCAGAAAATATTGTATTGAGACTCTCTAGTGACGGAAATGAACTCTACGGTATTTCATGGAACAAAGGAGAAAACTCAGATGAAGTTTAGCTACAATAAATTATGGAAACTTCTTATTGATAAAGGTTGGACCAAAACCAAGCTTAAGCAAAAAACAGGAATCAGCACTTCAACCATTGCAAAGTTAGGCAAGGGAGAGAATGTCACTACTGATGTACTTTTAAAAATTTGTACAGTACTAGATTGTCAGATTGGGGATATTATGGAAATTATACCGTATATTGAATGATGGTTACTGCAGATATTAAAATCAGCCTAAATGATTCAGGCTGATTTTTCTATTGATTCAAAAAAAACTATCTATTCTGTGATAACATGAATAACAGGACACTCTATGAAGATAATTTATATAAGATAGAGAAGCCATTCTCATCTGAGAAGCAATCTTTAGATAATCTTCATTGAAAAAAGTTTATTAAATTTTGAACAAAAACTACTCAACCTGACAAACTAGCATAATTAAAAAATTTTTTGAATAATAGCATATATCAAACCTAAAATAGGGACAGCTACCCATATCCAAAATTTCCATCCATTTTGAATTTCATTCTCAAGCTCCTTGTTATGAAGTTTTAGAAGTTTATTTTCATTTTCTAGTTCGCGGAATTTATCCTCTGCGTTCATCTACACTTCCTCCTTAAATTTATCCAACTGCAATTGCATAGAGATAAATATTTTTTTTATCACTAATTTCATTAATAAAAGTTTCTATTTTATCATCAAACCAACCTCCCATCGGTAAACTTTTTATTCCTAGCGCAGTAGAAACAAGCTGGATATTTTGTGCAATATGACCAGCCTCTAAATGCAAAAGTCGATAAGCTAATAATCCATATTTATTGAAAATATTTTCATAGTTCGAACATAACATAATTATCATATTTACCTTTTTAAATGAATTATTTTGTACGTCACTGTTTTTACTTGTTATTGGGGCAAATGTTTCTAAGTCTATAATATTCATACTTTTTTTAAATTCAAGTCCGTCATACTTTACTTCATATATACCATTCTTTACTTCATCCATATTATCAATATAAACAAAAGGAGTAATTGAATTTAACGCACCTGATGTAGGATAGCTAAATAAAGGAACCTCTTCTCCAAATACAAACTTGCAATTTGTAGGAGAGAATAATATACCGTTTGTATCGACTATATGCACTTGAAGATAGAAAGCATATCCCATTTCGAATATTTGGATTTTTACTAACTTTGAAAATAATTTCTCTCTCTTTTAGATATTCATTTTCGATTACTTGCTCAATCTCTAATTTTATAGAATCCAGTTTTTTCTTACAATCCTTTAGCGTAACTACCTTTTCCTTTAAATCAAAACTTAATTCTTCTAAAGGTATCTTCGAAATATTGTCATTAAAAATTTTTCTTTTAAGTCCGACTAAATCACTTCTGTTTTTCCCTGAAATAGTTGCAATCTCTTGTTCTAATTTTTCCAACAAAAGTTCTTTCAAGTGATCAAACTCTTTTTGTTCTAACTTTCGTAGGATATATAAAGACTGTAGTTTCTCCGAAGATAATTGAAATAACCAATTGGGACGTAAAGGATTTTTCTCATTATGGTTATTGGAAATTCTTTCATAACCCCCCTAATACCTATCATTTAGGAGCTAGAAGCCTCCTACACAAAATATAAATTGAAATCTCAACCTAATAAAGATTATTCAAATTTCATACTTCATTGCTGCTACTAGACTATTTAAATAGTATTTTTAGTCATATTTAAAAATTTTTATAGCGATAAATAAGAATACTACTGTAAATGTCAGCACCACAGCAAAATCCACAGCCGAAGCGCTTCCATTTATCCAAGTATCTTTCAATAAACTTAGAGCAGGATAAGTAGGCAATACTTTACTTATCTTTTGTAAAATTTCAGGCATAAGTTCCACTGGGTATGTTGCACCACTTATAAAAATCAAAGAGAAATATGAAACAAGTGCAACTGATTGGGACGTTTTAGCATCTTTTGTCAAATTTGCAAATATCATTCCTAGCAAGTAAACCATACACCATACCACAAAGAAAATTCCTATCATTGAAAAAATTGCTTTTCCATTTAAATTCATATCCAGTATATAAATTGCTGTTAAAAGAAGAGAAACTACCGAGATAGTAACAACAAACAGTTGCAACAAAAAATTTGCAATAATAAAATCAAAGGTTGATACTCCAGATAATTTTAAGCGCTTAAAAAATCGGATTAATCGATTATATGACATACCAACCCCAACATTCCCAACTCCAATAACTAATATTGTCAAAAAAACATACATTGAGAAACTATAGTCAACCGTTGCAACTTTTTTCCCCTCCAAAGTAATTTCAGAAAAATTTGTCGACTGCATCCATAAAAAAAACTGAGGAGCAATGAAGCCAAAAAATAAAATTACTGGTGTTCTCATTAATTTCAAAAATTCAACTTTAAACAATCCAAAGAATTTATTCATTAAAAGTTCCTCCTAGCACTACTTCGTACATATTACTAACACTTCCATATTCCTCTATAACTGCTGATATTTTTTTATCAATTTCAATTTTTCTATTATTGATAAGTACAACCCTATCGCAGAGTTCCTCGATTTCTTCCATATAATGACTCACAATAATAAGTGTTCGCTCTTCTGAAAATTTCTTTATATAATTTCTTATTTTAGACCGACTAAGTGAATCCAGACCTGTTGTTATTTCATCAAAAATAAGTATATGCGGATCATGGAACAATGAAAACACAATATTTAACTTCTGTCGCTCACCTCCAGATAGATTGGCAATTTTTTTTCGAATCAATTGTTTTAATTCAAACAGTTCTAAATAAAAATCAGCTTTGCCTTTTATGTTATAAATACTCTCCATTAAATCACAATAATCTCTTATTGTTAATCTTTCATCAAAACTAGCATCCTGTAGTTGTACTCCAAAGTTTCTATAGAATTGTCCATCATTTAAAGAATATTTTATTTCTCCAACTTTAGGACTTTTTAATTTTAATATAGCATTTAGTAAAGAGGTCTTTCCACTTCCATTTTTTCCTATAATTGCTATTTTTTCGCCTTCATTGATTCTAAGATTAATATTCTCCAAAATAGTATCTGCCCCATAAGCAATTTTAATATTTTTTAATTCAATCATTTTTACCTCCAATTGTTACTGAATTGTCCATCCACCATCAATAACTAAATCATGTCCAGTTATCATTTTTGCCCTACTGCTTATTAAGAATAAAATAGCACCTGAGATGTCTTTAGGAGAGGCGTAACGCTGCAACGGTATTTTCTCTTTTGCATCTAATAACATATACGAACTGTTTAATAGTTCAAAGTTATCTTTTGTTTCAATGAATGTTGGGGAGATTGAATTTACTCTAATATTAAATAGAGATAATTCCAAAGCTAAACATCTACATAGCTGACTCAGCATAGACTTACTGACACAATAAGGCAACCTTTGAGTATTTGCAACTATTCCGTGCTGAGAAGAAATTACAACAAAACTCCCTTCTGTTCTCCTCCTGACAAATTCTTCTGCAATATCCTTTATAAATAGTGAAGCATATATAAAATTTAATTCAAAAACATCACACAATTTATTATAGTCCCACTGAAAAAAGGGTACTAGTAAATTCTTACCAATTATAAATACACAAGATTCAATTTTATATTTTTCAAAGATTTTACTTATAATATTTTTTACAGTAGACCTTTTGCGTATATCTATTCCAAAAAAATCAACGTTTGTTTGATTTCGAAATATATTATAAAATTCTTCCTCCCGAGCGGGTAAATCAGAAGCAACTACAAAATAATTCTCCTTTATTAAATCAAAAATTGTTCTTTTCCCAATTTCGCTACATGCCCCAGTGACTAATACAAATTTCATATTTTAAACATCTCCTCATACGTCTTCTTTATTATATTTACTATTGCAGTAACTTCATCAGTTTCCGTAATAAACATAGGGACAAGTGTAATTCCATAATTAGTATCATTGCTATATACATATGTAATTAATCCATTACATAACAGTTCTTCAAAAAAGCACATCAATACCTCATGATTTACTATATTATAGAATTCCAAAGTTATAAACAATCCCTTAATAAAGAATCTACTAAGATAAGGAGCTAACTGCATTTCGATTTCTTGTTTAAATAGAGTTGATAAATTTAGAACTTTCTTCTTGTAGTCTTTCTCTTTATATTTTGTTAGAACATACATAGCACTCGCTGTTAATATCGGATTAAAATTCTGTGTAGAAAAGTGTTCAAAGGTATCCGTAGTAGATAGTTTTTCAAAAACGGTATTTTTAAAGATTGTAACACCAAATGGTAATATACCATTGTTTATACCTTTTGATAAACAAATTATATCCGGTCTAACACCTAAATCAATATATGCAAACTTTTCACCAGTTCTATAAAATCCAGTTGATACCTCATCAAAAATAATTTGAATTTCATAATCTTTACAAATACTCACAATTTCTTCCATCACCCACTTAGGAATTTCAAAACCTCCGCCATAACAAATTATAGGTTCAATAATAATTGCTGCCGTTTTTTTATGATATTGCTTGACATATTCTCTGAAGAATTCTAAAGTTACTTTATCATGTATAAAAGGAATAAAAACATGTCCTCCCATTAATGGAGAGTAGGGTTCAAATAATCGGCGTTGCGTCCCAGATATACTCCAAGCACCTATCGTTCCTCCATGATAACTTTTATCAAATGAAACAATCAATTTTTTCTCATCATTTCCATTTAAATTATGATATTTTCGAGTAGCCTTGATAGCAACCTCGATGCTTTCAGAACCAGATAAAGAAAAATATACATTACCATCCAAATATTCAGCAAACCTCAAAAGGGCTTCTGCATAGCTCTTATTTATTTCAGTGGTAGATATCCATGGATTCAATGATCCACACACTTTAATTTGGTTTGTTATTGCTTCAGTGATTTCTTCATCATTGTACCCTAAATTTTTGTTCCAAAGGCAGCTAATTGAATCTAAATACTTCTTACCTTTGGAATAGACGTGACACCCATCGTGACCATCAATAACTAGCAGATTATTATATCTCTCTCTTTCAACCGATGAAAAAATTTGCGACATAGCCCCCCCTCTAAATTAATTTACTTTGAGGAAATATAATATTTTAAGTTAACTCTGTCTACTACGTATCTAACTTGATTTATATAAAATACTATATATCTCCGATAATATTGTTCAGTAAAATTTTTTGGTTCAACATATACTTTATCCATTATTGAAATTTCTTTTTTTATTAGAAGTGATATCACCAAACTTTTTAATAGATTTTTTATTTTCCAACTATCTAGTATATGTTTATTTCCATTAATAAGTTCATTTTCATTCTTATCATCGTTCAATTGATTAAAATCTTCAAATTGAAGCATGCAATTATCCAAATCACCATCTTTGAAAGCGAATCTACTAGCTTGTTTTCTATAATTTAAATAATTAAAAAGATCCAAATTAATCAAATCTTTTGTGCTAGAAATTGACAAACGTGCGATATCAATGAAATATTCATTATTTACTACAATAAAATTCTCATTTTTATAATATGGAATAATAAATTTCACGAGTATTTCCCCAGTTAAATAAAACTGAAAAAGCATTTCTAGAAATTCATATCTTTCTTGAAAAGTAAATAAATCAACTAAGACTTCTCTCCCATCATATACTTTAACATCTGTATTCTTGTAGTTTTTAAAGTTATGATAACTGATAGGAAAAGAATCAATTTTAATGCTACTCGATTTATCCCAAATTTGTATCTGGTCAGCTAATTGCACTACATTAACTAACCCAAAGTTACAAAAAGTTGAAGTATTATCAGTAATAAAAGAACTATTTACATTACTATTTAAAAGCAGATAGTCTAAATCTACATTTGTAAAATTATCAATTGATAAATGAATTACACCACTGTATTTCTTTTCTATTGGATATATCCCTGTATAAAAACACAAAAAACCATTTTTAAATACTGAAAAATCAATATCAAAATTATGTTCATACGGTTCCCAAATAATATGTTTACGGAATTTAATAAAAAAATCATTAAACAGGAGAAAGCTTAGATTATCCCTTATTATAGAATAACTTTTCGGATATTTTATAATAATGTCCCCATATAATCTCCGAGCTATACTTAAAACTTTATAATACGTACATTTTTCAATAGGGATATTATTTACAAAGACACTTACTAATCCTGAATTCTCTAATTTAAAAAAAATATTATTATCCATAGTTTTAATAATAGAAAAGCCTGCTAAGACCTTTAAACTTAGCAGGCAGACTAAAGCTAACCGGCTAAAATATACCGACTAACTATGTGCAACACGATGAACAACATGAGCAAGAACCGCATGTTGAATAAACGTTATCTCCAGTACTACCACTTGAAGCAGCAGTTTCAGGAAGCACAGAGACGTCATCAAGTTCGATGACTTCAAATTCAAAGTCATCAAGAAAAGAAATATCTAAATCTCTCTGTTTATCCATTTCATCATCATCCTTATTATTTTTTACAATATCATTGTAAACGATTTCTTTTCGTTTGTCAAGCTTTTTATAAAAAAAAGTCACAACGTACTCATGAAGAGGAAACAACACATTTCTTCTGAAAAAAATGATTATAATCTGGAATTATGTTCTATAAAAATTCACTTCAATTAGCTAAGATTTAAATAGATTTTTTAAAGGGGATAATTGTCTAAAATTTAACTTTTTACAAATCAAGGTGCCTCTCTAAACTAGCAACCTCTCTAATAATTTTACCCTAGTACCTATAGACAGTTAAAAAGCCTTGGAAACAGCTTATTCCAAGGCTTTCTTTGTATTCTATTGTATCAATTACCTTATTCCGATTTCCGTCCGATTTAAGAGGGGGACATCTATTCCCACATACTCCTTTACCCATGTCCCCACCTTGTGTCTACGGAAATAGATACCTTATAAATTTCCCAGAACTTCAGCTACCTCAACTGAGGTAATTGAGTTGCTGGGGGATTTGAGAGAGATTTATTTCCGTAGACACATGGTCTGGACATGACAGGACTCCTTTTCTTTTATCTTGAATTCTATTATAGCCTATGGTATAATTTTGTCAAGTTATAAAATGACAAATAAAAAGGAGGAATTACTGATGTTCTCTGCGAGTAAATTAAAACACTACCGATTGGCTAATAACCTATCTCAGACGGCTATAGCAAATAAACTAGATGTCACCAGAGCCACTCTTTCAGCTTGGGAAACAGGCAAAACTGTCCCCAATAAGAAACACCTCAAGGAACTGGCTCAACTACTTCATATAAAAACAGAGGATCTACAAAAAGAACACCCCCACCTCGCCCTCTACAAACAGCTCAACAAAACAAACAAAAAGAAGGTCGATGAGCTAACTCATAACCTTCTTATGGAACAAAAAGTTGTACCACTCTTTAGTGTACAGGTTCTTGACAACATCGCCCTATCCGCCGGGCATGGAAACGGCTTCTGGGATGAATACGAGACCAAGGAAGTCTTCACAGACAGAGAATACCTCTACGACGTGGCGACTTGGATTGAAGGTCAATCAATGGAGCCTGTCTACCAAGATGGAGAAGTAGCCCTTATCCGTGAAGGTGGTTTCGATTACGATGGCGCAGTTTATGTCATTTCATGGAACGACCAACTTTACATCAAAAAAGTCTATATTGAAGAAAATGGCTATCGCCTTGTATCTATCAATAAAAAATACGAGGATCTCTTTGCGCCAGCAGAAGAGGAACCTCGTATCGTTGGAAAAATTATCGGAAATTTTATGCCTGTAGAGACTTAAAAAAACTTTATTCGTATAACATAATAATCCCCTAAAATAACCCTACCCTATTTTCAAATCTCTTTTATAGCTTCATCACTTCTTTTCCCAATTTTTCTAAATCTCATTTGTTGTTTCTTTTTATATAAACAAGCAATGTAATTAGCCATATTAACAAAAATAAAAAACTGATTACTAACAAAAGTTTATTCGTAGGACGTTGAAAGAACTGACGAACAAAAAGAGGAATAATAAAGCAACCACTAACAAAAAAATAACTAAAATCATTGCATTTACGCATAAATGTATCCATCAATTCTACCATCTATCCAATCAGCTCCGAAAGCTAATAACCCGCCTATACTAGTACCAACAGCTGTAAGTGCCAAATTGACCACTCCTGTTGCAATTCCAATTTTAGATGGTAAGTATTTCCCCAGCTCTCTTTCTAAAACTCTAGTTATAGTCCCACGATGCGCTCGTATCGTTGCTTTCAGTCCAATACCCGAAATCGTTGAAGCAAGTGAGTATGCTGCCAAAGCTACATCAATTCCTGTAGCTAAAGTCCCTCTTGAGTTCCACCAATTTTTACCAAAACCACCACCATCAATATACATCATTTCCTCTTGTTCAAGAACAACATAATTGTTTGGCAATACTAATTCCATAAGAATTCTCCTTTTTTAAGCGTGGCTAGGGAATTTCCCTAGCAAGTGATAGACAACTTAGTTTATATCTCCTTAGATACTAGATAAGATGGCCTTCCTCCTACCTTATTGTATTTTATAGTTTATCTAAGGATTAAACCCAATTATTGCTTGAAACTTAACATTTCCAAAATCCAATCAAGATAAGTTTCTTTATCATACACAATGCGNCTAGACATAGAGTTCTCCTGTTTTCTTTAGTGTAGAACACTTTATAAATTCTGTCTAGTTTAGTGTAACCGATTCAAAAATTTATAGATTAGTATATGTTATTCACTATCCTTATAGAAGAACTTTCTATAAAGACGAGAAAGTAGTAAAATAAGCACGAAAGAAATACCAATGATAGTAAGTAGCAATCTTCCAAAACTTAGTTCAGTTCCAATGATATAGACATGGACTAGTGGAGCTATCCCAATACATGATAATATCACGAAACTAAATAAACTTATTTCTCCGAGGCCTGCAAAAAAATGCTTCATCTTAACTATCCAAGTTTTCATCTTTCATTGTTTTTAATTTTTTTATGTTTTTATAGGAAACAACTCCTAAAAATACAAAACTTAATAAGCCCAAGGAAACAATTACTTTTTCCATAATGTTAACATTCCTTAATATCTGTTATGCCAGAATATACCCATCATAGCCGTAACTTCCAGCCCATCTGTCTGCATAATCAGCTGCTGCTGCAATCCAAGAGCCTACACTGCCACCGTATACCAAAAATAGTGCATCAACGATCCCTCCAACTATGGCAGTTGCAAAACCAACTCTAGCTTGTCTTAGAGCCTTATCAATATTGGTACGGATATAGACCCTACCTTGTTTAGCTAACGTTCCAACGGCCCTCATCCCATGATAAGCACCCAAAATTGGTATTAACGTAGCAATTCCATCAATTGCGAGTCCCACAGCACCTCTACTGTTCCACCAGTGTTTTCCAAAGCCACCACCATCAGTGTACATCATTTCCTCTTGTTCAAGAGCTACATAATTGTTTGGTAATACTAATTCCATAAGAATTCTCCTTGTAAATAAGTAGAGCTAGGGAATTTCCCTAACAAGTGATAGACAACTTAGTTTATATCTCCGTAGCTACCTAGATAAGACAACCTTTCTCTGTCTTATTATATGTTATAGGTCATCTAAGGGCTAAACCCAAATGAGTGTTTGAAACTTAACATGTCTAAAATCCAATCAAGAGAAGTTTCTTTATCATACACACTGCGAACTTCAACTGGCATGTCTTTTTGAAGGATAATCGTCTCACCCTTATGTTTTAGAGTTAAGGACTCCAATTCTATTATCACTTTGTAAAGACTGATATTTCCCTCTTTTGTTTCTTGGGCAATTGTCCCTGAATCAACCTGTCTAACCTTCCCTTTTAAGGTTCCATATTTTTGGCTATTCACACCTGTCAGTGCCACATCAACCTTAGCACCTTTGGAAACACGAGAGATATCACTTGCATATACAAATGCTTCCACATAGTAGTCTTTTTCTTTTCCAGAAACCTCAGCTACTGTTTGTCCTTGTTGAAGTGACATCCCCTGCTTTAAGGGAACAATGTAATGAATCACTCCATCAGTAGACGCTAAAATACTGTGGGTCTTATCTTGTCCTGTTGCGATACCAAGATTCGCCTCAAGTTCAGTGATGCTTTTATTATTGTTTGAGCGAGCAGTCCCTAATTCACTAATTAGTTGCGCATAAATGTTATAAGCTTGAGATGTTGGATTATTATAAGTACGTTCCATATCCTTAATATTACTTTGCTGACCCTCTATCTCACTATTTTTAGCAGTAGTATTCGTTTTTATTGTTTCAATTTTTGTCGTTAGATCTGATATTTTGGTTTCTAACTCAGTTCTAGCATCAGTCGTAGTCGCTACAGGTGGTGTAGATGGCTCAGTACCATTTGTAGTTGTTGTAGTCGGATCTGGCGCAGGTAGTGAGTCTAGTTGTTGCTGTAGTTGAACTAATTCATTTTGAGCAATCTGAAGATCAATATTTAACTGATCTCGTTCACCGATGAGTTTATTCAATTTTACATACTCATCCTGAAGTTTGGAGTACTGCGAACCATCATTATAACTCTCTGAATTTAGTTGAGACAGATAATACTCCACTTTGCCATAGTACTCCTGCTCTTCTCCAGAGTTGGCCATATGATTGACTTTCTCATTTAATGACTGTTCAAATTTTTGAAAAATAGCTTCTTTGGCGCGTAGCTTCTCTAACTGTTTCGTCAAGGAACCGGCCTGCAATCCCTCTTCGCCACTTGAAAGAGAAAGAATAACATCTCCAGCTTTGACCGTATCTCCCTCAGATTTATGCATGGTCACGACCTTACCTGATCCCATGGCAGACAGAAACTCTGTCCCAGTTATCACCGCATTTCCATTCGCCTTCACAATATAGTTTTTAGGGATATAGGCCGCACCAATCAATGCACCGACTAAAACTAAAGCAGTAGAGATGATAAGAATAAAAGCATAGGCTGGTGGTTTCTTATCAAAGAAAATCCGAGAATAGCGTAATTCTGATTTGTTATATAGTTTCATAGGCTTATTATTGGTCTAAAAATATCCACAGTCATTTTTTCAGGAGAAGAATTGATATAAACAGTATAGACTGTTCCATCTGTTTGAATATCATTCTCATATAGATACAAGTCTAACTTTGAATATGCAAACTGAAGATACTCTGGACTATCTTCAAAATGCACATATAAACAATGTGGGACAGATACCATATCCTGAACATCGTACATATTGCTGTACTGTTGCGCATTATGTGCTTGAACATAAAACTCAAAATCCGTTGTGATAGTTCCGTCATCATGAATGGCGGTTCCACAACTTTTTACAATGAGCGGACCAAATAGTTGTGCTTTAACTAACTGCAAGTGCTGATGAAATTTGTCAATTTCATGATCAACATTTTCTACTTTAGCACCATGTACCTTTTTACAAATGACCTGTTTCAGAACAAGTTTTTTATTGTCTTTTACCTCTAGTTTAGCCATAAGTAACCTCCTCTGTATCTAACACTACCCGTGACTGGAACTGTTGCTTCACCTGAATACTCTGTAAACCAACCATTCGAGCATATTTCCCATTTTGAGCCATCAATTCCTCATGAGTACCATATTCCACAATGGTTCCATTTTCTAGGAAGCATATCTTATCACATCGAAGAATGGTGGATAATCGATGAGCTACTACAATTGTTGTCTTACCAATAATCTTGTCAAAGATTAAATCTTGAATAATCTGTTCACTAAACGAATCTAAGTTAGAAGTTGCCTCGTCAAAAATATACAAATCAGCTTTACTCAGTAGAGCCCTTGCAATAGCCAATCGTTGCTTCTCTCCACCGGAAAAGTTTTGACCACCTTCTTCTACGAAAGAGCCATAACGATTTTGAAGGCGCTGGATAGTGTCATGAATACCCACAATACGACAAACTCGCATCATATCTTCATAGGTTGCATCTGGATTACCAATTTTCAAATTATCAATGATGGTTCCTGTAAAGAGTTCAATAGTCTGGGGGATATAGGAAATCTTCTTTCGTAACTCCCCATAGTCAAGATCAGATAAATCATGATGCCCAATGCGGATACTCCCTTCGCTCGGATTAATAAAACGTAGTAATAATCGAACTAGTGTGCTTTTACCTGCACCACTTTCTCCAACAAAAGCTATTTTTTCACCTTGTTTAATTGTCAAATCAAACTTTTTAATGACAGGAGGTCTTGAACCATACGCAAAGGTTACATTATTAAACGTGATATCATCCTGTAAGGAAAAATTTCTGACACTATAGTCCAGATTGCTATCTTCTCGGTCAACTTCCATCAATTCCTGAAGGCGACTAACTGCGACTTGTACCTCCTGAAATGTCAACTGGAGACCAACCAAATTTTGTACAGGCTCTGTAAAATATTGACTCAAGGTTTGGAATACCAGAAGATCACCAATCGTCATCTTGCTATCAATGATAAATAATGCTCCCACACCCATAAACAGTAATCCACCTATAGTAGAGGCCATTGAAGAGACTGTAGATTGAATATTTTGTAACACGCCTTCTTTGTAACCGATTTCTAAAGTGTGCACAAATTTTTCTTCAATCTTGTTTAGACGTTGCTCTTCATCATGTTGTGATTTGATGGTATCAATATTACGAATGGACTCAATTAGTTGAGAATTTAGAAGGCCATTTGCCTCCATTTGTTCATGATTGATTTTCTTATACGGCTTCTTAAAACAGTAAATAAGAATAATATTCACAATGACCATTAACACTAAAATAAGAAACAAGGACTGGTTAATGGTCCACAAAACAATCGCACTGATAACGGACAAGGTGATATCCATAACTAATGAAATTGATACTGACGTAAAAACATTCTTTATCGTCATCGCATCTTGGAAGCGTGTTAGGACATCCCCTACTCTTCGGCTACCAAAAAAACTGTATGGTAAGTGAATGATATGGTCATAGTATCCCATCAGAACAGGGATATCTATTTTTCTGGATAGAAATAACAAAATATGTTGGCGGAAGGCAGATAGTAGACTCTGTAAAAATGACACAATTCCAAAGACAATCAAGAAAAGGTATAAACTATTTTTCAAGCCATAAGGAATAACTTCATCCATAATGACCTTTGAAAATAGACTAGATAGAATGCCAATGATACTCAATATAAAGGAAGCCAATATTACGGTAACAACCAGTCCCTTTTGGCTAAATATCAGCGTACCGAATAATTCTAGTAGACCTTTCCCTTTTAGTTTCCCCTTTTCAAAATCCGAATTAGGAACCATAAAGAGAGTGATTCCCTGATAAACCTCTTCTAATTCATCACGAGTCATTTTAAGCATCCCCCTGGCGGGATCTGCTACAAGAAATTTTCCATTCCTCTTGATACGATGTAAAACAACAAAATGGTTCTGCCCTAAATCGTTCTTAATCTGAAGAATTGCAGGAAATGTTAATTTAGAAGTCAAATCTTCTTGTGCGACTCGGACTGCTTTAACAGTAAAGTTCAACTTCTCAAGTCCTGAAACGATACCACTCACAGTTGTTCCATACATATCAGTCCCGATAATCTCACGAATCTTCATGATTGACAGTTCTTTTTTATACGATAAAAGTACTGTTGAAACAACTGCTGCAGCACAGTCAGATTGGTCATGTTGCATAGTACAGGCATATTTTTTAAACATGTACAGCCCCTTACTCAATTATGGATAGATGAATCATTCTTACTTTAGTTTTTTAAAAAAATGTATCAATCAGCTTTTCCGACATCAAGTCCTGTAGACTTTGTCGCTTTTTCTCTTATAACTATAACTTTTCTCTTATAACTATAATGTTTGGGAGTTTCTGGCTCCGATTCTTTTCACTGGTACGAGGTAAACTTAACCCTGAACTAAAAATAAATAGTGAAAGTAATACTAGTTTAATAAATTTGTGGTTGCGGTTCATAAAGTTACCTCTTTTCTTTTTCATGCAATCATATTATCATATAAACATGAAATAGTCAACAGATTTTATGTATATAAAGTTTTTTTTATTCTCCTAAGAATTTTGTTTTGATTTGAAATATTAAAACACAAGTTGTATAATATATAATACACTTCAATAGGGCGTTTTCGTATTATTATAGAAAGGACTAGAAATAATGGTCAATATTGCAGATAAATTGAAAACTAAGCGTAAAGAGTACGGTTTGTCACAGTCTGAATTAGCTGAAGGCATTTGTGAACAAAGCCAAATTAGTAAAATTGAAAGAGGCAACTATATGCCTACAGCTATTCTTTTACACAAATTAGCAGGTCGGCTTAATGTCACAATAGATTATTTTTTCGATGAGCAGATCGAGTCTGTCTCTAATTTAAAGGAGTTCATGAGGTTATCAACTAAGTTATTAGAAGACAGAAATTATAAAGACCTTGAGTATCTCTACAATCTCGAAAAGGAAAAACAATCATTTTTATCACTAGATGAGGAGGCCTACCTAACTTGGGTTCATACCATCATTTTATTCTACACCTACAATGAAAGAGATAAGGCTATTTCTTTATTAGAAAAAACAATGACTTCTGTGAGCGAAAAGCATTCTGTCTATCTAAAGATACTTAATACCCTTGCTAATTTTTATTCACTAGTTGGACGTGATGAAGAATATGAAAGGAACTATCAAAAACTCACCCAACTATATAGTGAGAAAGACTTTGACTCTCAGGAATTTCTTTTTGGTTATATAAGAACGAGATATAACTATGCTCATCATTTACTTGCCAAAGGTCAAGCATTAGAGGCTATACAAATTGCAATGGAAACGATAGAGGTTTGTAAAGAATATGAGACTAGTTATCAACTGGCTCCTTTATTAATCATAGTTGGTAATGGAAGCAAGGAGTTCCTAGACAATGATAAAGTAATGGATTATTACTTGGAAGCTCGTGATTTATCTAGGATCTATGGTAATAAATTAATGCATCTTCAGATTGAAAAGTATATGAACGACTTGACAGAATAATATTCTAAAAATCACTTTTTCTTTCAATTTATTCTTTTGCAACTAAAAACTCTGCCAACATTGAATCTGTTGACAGAGTTTTTAGTTGTCTTATAAAGCCAACTTAAGCCTTTTACTTTGGCAATCATATTATCGACAGTGAAGCCTTACTTGGCAATCACTTCTGCTACTGGTGCTGAGACCCCAAAACTATCTATACCTAGAGCATCCCCATCCAAGCCAACATATTTATACCAACTTTGCGTTGCCCCATCTCAATGGCTAAGCGACGACGGATAGTATTTGGCAGAATTTCTTCCTTATAACTTGCATCTTAGGCATCAAAGAGTTCTGTTGATGGAACGGATACGACACGTACTTTGCTACCTTGATCGTCCAACTCCTTGGCTACCTTAACAGCTAGGTTGACTTCAGATTCAGAAGCCAACAAGATGATATCAAAGCCTTCTGCTTCATAGACCACATCGGCACCTTTTGAAACCTTGGCAAAGTCTGTCCCTTCCTCTACTGTCAAGTTTTGGCGAGTAAGAACGAGGGCAGAAGGTGTTGACTGACTCGTTAAAGAGAGATACCATGCTACTTGGGTTTCCCGTGCATCCGCTGGACGGAAGACATTCAGGTTCGGTATCGCACGAAGACCTGCCAAATGCTCGATCGGCTCATGGGTAGAGCCATCTTCACCAACCGCAATCGAGTCATGGGTAAAAACATAAGTGACTGGCAAACCTTGAAGAGCAGATAAGCGAATGGCAGTCATTAACTAATTACTTGCAATAACATGATGCGCCCACTTCTCATCAACGTGATAAATCGCATCTTGGTAAACAAAGCGATACTCATCCTCTAATTGATCATATAAATCCAGATCAACTTCAACCGAAGCAATAGCCTCACTCCTGTAAAGAAAGAGAAAGTGATAGTGTTCAGGTCCTACTTTTGTAAAGACCAAATGGTCATAAGACAACGAGATGCGAGTATCTTCTNCTCTGCCAACATTGAATCTGTTGACAGAGTTTTTAGTTGTCTTATAAAGCCAACTTAAGCCTTTTACTTTGGCAATCACATTATCGACAGTGAAGCCTTACTTGGCAATCACTTCTGCTGCTGGTGCTGAGGCCCTAAAAGCCTTGATACTGAGAACCGCACCATCTCGGCCGACATACTTGTACCAGCTTTGGGTCGTGCCCATCTCGATTGCCAGACGGCGAGGGATGGTATCTAGCAGAATCTCTTCTTTATAACTTGCATCTTACGCATCAAAGAACTCTGTGGAGGGCACAGAAAGAACTCGGACTTTAACACCCTGTGCTTCCAATTCCTTGCCCACCTTGACAGCTAAGTTCACCTCAGAGCCAGCAAGCAGCCAACAAGATGGTGTCAAAGCCTTCTGCTTCATAAACAATATCGATCTTAATAGCATTTTCAAAAAGAAACTTTGCCACAAGAGAACTAGCAGAGCTGCAACAGGCTCGAATGAAAAATTTTAAAGTGGAATCAATATCGAGTTCGCCTTTATCTCGTGTTTTTTCGATTGCCTTCCGGAATCTCAAGGCGAGAGTGTAAATTTTATAAGACATAAACTCTAACCTCTAGCAATCGTCCCATAAGCCCAAGCCTCATCCACAAAGTATGAATCATCAAGAAGACCAGAATATTCCGACTGAAAATGCTCATACATCTCCTCTGAAAATTTGAGCGAAGCGACAGCACGTTTTTCATAGATGAACATAAACTGATACCTGTCATCACCTACTTTAGTGAATACCATATGGTCATAGCTGAACTGGATATCCTCTTCCTCCTTGGGTGCGAGGATAAACTTCATCAATTCAACAAGCCTATCATCATACCCTGCATCAAATATCTGCACTTTCTCAATGAATGCCTCCATATCAGAAACAATACGGAAGTTGTAGGTATCAAAAGAGTTAGAGTACCTATCGCCTTCGACCTGCTTAATTTGACTGAATACATCTTCCATCTTTATCTGTTCCCGTTCTCTGTTAGCCATAGCAGGTACATAATAAAGCATAAGTCGGTGCTCCATATCGTGATACAAAGTCTCATAATAAACAAACCTTGGTTCACCACAATTCAAACAGGAAAACTTATACAGCTCCCAGTCAACAATTTTCTGTTTCAATTCTGGTGCAAGGGTAGCGTTAATACTCTGATAGGCTGTAAAGCCACTTTGATGGTTACATTTAGGGCAAGTGATAAATTCAAGGGTTGAGCGTGTCATAATCTTATCTCCATTCTAGTATACCGTGATAGACTTCTACCTAATTATTCGTAAATACGAAAGAAAACGATAAAATTTTTATGACCCAATAACACTATTATAACACAGCAGCACCCATCTTCGACAAACTATATAGGCTTTGATATCCCGTAACTCGTGTAAAGAAAAAAGGGCATTACTCCTTAAGGTAATGCCCTCTTGTAATAGTCTCTAAGCTACTTCTCTCTTGAGGATTTTGACCTCTTGCTTGAAGAAGTTAGTTGAATCACGATTTCCGCTTGGTCCAAAAATACTTTGGATGGCTTCGAAGTCTAGGCATTCGAAGGTGTAGGTTAAAGTTTTGTCCTCTGCCATCTGGTAGGTGGCTGTAAAAATACCCTCCTCAATCAAGGCTTTGTAATCAACCTCAAGGGGTGCTAACTTGCCAATTTCAACTTCTTCTCCAACTTCCATCTCAAGGTAGGTCTTGCGGAATACCTCGGCAAGTTCCTCAAAAGCGTTCAATCTTGGTTGTGTGCTGGTCATACTGTTTTCCTCTTTTCTTTTTTTGTATGTACATATTACCGTTAGAACCACAATAAGTCCAGTTATATTTTGCGATATAAGCGATATTTTTGAAGTTTTTTACCTATACTTTTTAACGATTTAAGCAAAGGGGGTGCAAATACCAAAACACTGTCTTAATCGGTAAAAAAGATAGTCATAAGGAAAACTGGTCCACAATCATAAAACCCTTGAAATCAAGATATTTCAAGGGTTTCAGAACCGATATTTGTATCATTTTCTATACACTCACTTCTACCGACCATATCGGTGACTTAAGAGAGGGGGGACATCTATTCCCTCATACTCCTTACTCCATGTCCCCACCATGTGTCTACGGAAATAAATCTCTCTCAAATCCCCCAGCAACTCAATTACCTCAACTGAGGTAGTTACTCTGATATTACCCCACTCCAAGCTAAAAAGCCTTGTCTCCAAGGCTTTTTAACATACTTTCGTTCAAGGGTTTCTAGGCTTTCACCAGCAAACACACTACCTCCACATGATGCGTCTGTGGAAAAAGATCCACTGGTTGCACCTTGGTCAATTGGTAGCCGAGTTCTTGGTAAAGCTTAATATCACGTGCCATGGTGGCTGGGTTGCAGGAGATGTAGGTGATTTTTTCTGGGGACATGGCAGAGCTGGCACGGATAAAGCTTTCGGTTAGCCCTTTTCGTGGTGGGTCGACGATAATGACCTTGGGGCGAAGCCCCTCGCTCTGCCATTTTTCCATCGCAGACTCAGCCGTATCACAGACATAATGGGCGTTCATGATGCCGTTGTTCTGGGCATTTTTCATCGCATCTGCGACAGCCTTGTCCACGACTTCGACTCCGTAAACAGCCTTGACTTGACCTGCTATAGAGAGGCCGATGGTACCAATCCCAGAATAGGCATCAATGACAACATCGTCTGTACTCAACTCTGAAAAATCAATCGCCGTCTGGTAGAGTTGCTCAGCCATTTCCGTGTTAACCTGATAAAAGGACTGGGCTGAAATGGCGTAAGTATTTCCTAAGAGCTGATCCTCAATCGTGTCGCGACCGTAAAGCGTGATGAACTCCTGACCAAAAATCACGTTAGTCGCTTGGTCGTTGATATTCTGGATAATAGAAACGAGATTAGGGAAGTCAGCGGTCAGCCGCTCGATGAGCTGCTCAACACGGAAAATCTTGGGACGGGTTGTCACAATCACCAACATCAGCTGCCCTGTCGCATAGCCACGACGGACCACGAGGTGGCGAATCAGTCCAGCTCCCGTCGCCTCATCATAGGGTTTTAGGTCAAACCGACGAAGCAAGTCTCGCGTCACCTTAATCAAGCGGTCAATCTCTGGATGCTGGATATAATAATCCTCAATCGGTATGAGGTCATGCGACCCTTTTCGGAAAAAGCCCGTCTCAAGCTGTCCATTGACACGGCGGACAGGAATAGCCGCCTTATTGCGATAAGCCAGAGGTTGCGCCATACCGAGAGTATCCAAAATAGGAGCATCCGTAATCCCTGCAATCTTGCTTAGAGCAGCCTTAACCTGAGCAGTCTTAAACACCAGCTGCTGGTCATAGGTCAAGTGACCCAGATCTGCAATCCCCGTCCGTAGATAGCTCGTATCAAGTGCCTGATTTCGGTGGGGTGACAGGCTGTGATAGGTCTCCACCTTACCAAAGCCAACCGATTTTTTGACCTTCAAGACCCGCATGGCAATCTGCTCACCTGGTAGGGCATTGTCCACAAAAAAGACCAGCCCCTCGTGCTTAGCCACCCCCTGCCCCTCATGGGTCAGGTCTACAATCTCAACATCAATCACATCATTCTTTTTTAGCATGTTTTCTCTTTTCTATTCATAAAAATTGGAGCAACATCTCGTCCCTCCATTATACCATATTTAGCCCTTCCTATAACAAGTGACAAACAATAAGTTCTATGTTATAATATCTCTATAGTTTATAGGATAAAGGAATTTTTTATGAAACGCTTTTTTAATCTGATGATTGTTACTATATTGTCGCTTGGGTTAATGGCCTGTTCAAAAACCAATCAGACTGATGACACAACTTCTTCTGTTGAATCTCAACAGATTGTAGCCAAGCACTCTGATATTCGACTAAAATTTAATGACATTAGTCTTGCTAAAGCAGATCAAGAATTTAAAGGCGGGACAAATCTCTCAAAACTGAAAGAATTATTTGGCGAACCTGTTTCTCATGAACAAGTACCAGCTGGAGATGTCACGCTTGACGTGTACCGCTGGCAGTTTGAACATGTTGAAGTCCTTGTCCAACTCTACCAAGACAGCGCCATCGCACGTTCAATCTCTAATTTTTACTTTATCAGAGATCCCAAGATTGATGCAAAAACCTTTGAACAGCTTAAAGAAGGCATGACCTATACACAAGCAGTTGACCTCTTAGGTGAACCTGATGTCCTCTCTCAAGGAGTATCCTCTGACAAGGAAGAACTCCAAGCACTCTGGGTAAGTGGCTTGAAAACAGACAATCAAGCGCAACTTCAGCTCCTCTTTGAGAACAATGCACTCAAAACTAAAAATCAACAAGGTCTCTCTGACTAATTAGAAAAAGAATACTGGCATACCCAGCATTCTTTTTTTACTGTCTGTAAACAGCTAATGGAGAGAAACTTTGGCTAGTTGGCATAACTTCTAAACGATTGATGTTGATATGTGGTGGCTGTTGAAACAACCATGTGACCATCTGCGCGATATCCTCAGGTTGGAGACTGTTTGTGCCGTCATAAAGTTCTTGTGCACGCTGGGCATCACCTTTGAAGCGAACAGTCGAAAATTCTGTACCTCCTGAAAGACCAGGTTCAAGGTTGCTCACACGAACACCCGTGCCTGATAAATCCGCCCTTAAATTCAGGCTAAACTGTTTCATGAACGCCTTGGTCGCCCCATAAATATTCCCACCTGGATAAGGGTAAGTACCTGCAATAGAGCCAATGTTAATGATATAGCCCTTCTGTTCAACAAGGGTAGGCAAGAGCTGGTGCGTCAGATAAGTCATACCAACAACATTTGTTGTTATCATGACTTCCCAGTCAGCAAAATCTGCTTCCTGTGCCTTATCAAGCCCCAAGGCTAAACCAGCATTATTTACTAAGCCTGATATCACCACACCTTGCTCACGCAGTTCCGACAGCGCAGCCGTCACAGAAGCCTTATCGCTCACGTCCATCTGAATTGGAATAAACCGTTCTCCTAGTTCTGCTTTTAAGCTCTGCAATTTATCAAAACGCCTCGCTGCACCAACAACTGTATAGCCAGCGCTCACCAAATCATGGCAAATGGCACGCCCAAAACCTGCGGAAGCGCCCGTTACTAAAATACTTGTCATGTCATATCCTCCTATTCTACGATGTATTATACCACATTTTTCGTGAGAGAGTTGACTGCGGCTTGACTTTGTTTTGAGATAGCAGTACAATAAATTTGAACTATTAAATCTAAAGGAGATGATGTTATGATTCGTTTTGACCATGTGTCTAAACTTTATGGAGAATTTGAGGCACTATCTGACCTCAATCTAACCATTAACAACGGGGAAATTTTTGGACTTATCGGTCACAATGGTGCTGGCAAAACCACAACGATCAGCCTTCTAACCTCCATTATTCAGGCGACTTATGGAGAGATTTATGTTGATGACCTGCTCCTGACCCAGCACCGCGATGCCATTAAAAAACAAATTGCTTATGTGCCTGATTCACCTGACATCTTTCTACATCTGACTGCACGTGAGTATTGGCAGTTTTTAGCGAGCATTTATGGAGTGTCTAAGGACATGGCAGAGCAGCGTATTAGTGACCTCTGTGCTCTGTTTGACATGACTGATAAGCAGGATAATCTCATCGATAGCTTTTCGCATGGGATGCGGCAAAAAGCAATCATCATCGGTGCCCTCATTCCAAATCCTGACATCTGGATTTTAGACGAGCCCTTGACTGGATTAGACCCACAAGCCTCATTTGACCTCAAACGTCTCATGAAAGAACATGCCCAAGCTGGACATACCGTGCTGTTTTCAACCCATGTCTTATCAGTAGCAGAGCAACTGTGTGACCGTATCGGGATCTTGAAAAAAGGGCAACTTATCTTTGTTGGAACCTTGGACGACTTGCGCCAAACTTACCCAGACAAGGACTTAGAGACCATTTATCTGGAGCTGGCTGGTCGTCAGCAAGAAAGTACAGGTAGCTGAGATGAATTGGAACAATGTCAAAGAACTTTTAAATATTAACTTCCTATCTGCCCATCCTCAAGTCACCTCACAGGTTCAAGCCAAGCAAGCCCAGAAACCAAAGAAAAAGTTTTCAGTGATTAGGGGCGTTCGTAACCAATTTCTCATACTCAGCTTCGTTTTCTTTGTCCTCTATTCAACCATGTTTATCGGTATTGATTACAGCAAGTCACCAGGCTATTTCTCAATACAACTTGCCTTGTTTAGCTTGATTGCACTGGGAACTGGCTTTAACAGCCTGTTTGCCGTCTTTTACGACAGTAAAGACACCAAGCTCTACCTCTCTTTGCCAGTCAAGTCAGAGGAAGTCTATCTGGCTAAGCTACTAGCCGCTCAGCCTGCTATTCTGACCTACCTCATTCCTCTCTTGTCTCTGCTAGCCATCGCCTACTGGCAGATTGGATCGCCAGTCATTGCAATAGTATTGACACTTCCTATGTTTTTACTCTTGCTACTGGCCATCAATACGGTGTCACTCCTTCTTCTGGATAGAATTGGTCAAGTCCTTGAAAAAAGTCGCCATAAAAAAATCATCTCAACAGGTCTAGTTGTCCTATCAACTCTTCTGTCTGTTGGTCTAATTTTTTTAGTGCAAAGTAGCTCAACTAGTGTTCGTCTGGCTGAAGACGGTGGTCTAATCACGGCTAAGATTCCTTACTTTATTGGATTTTATCATGTTGTGGCAAACCCATTTAGCCTCGACAGCGTCTTGCACTTCTGGTTACCTAATGCCCTCCTGATTGCCTTGGTCATCTATATTCTAAAACGAGTTATTCCGACATACTTTGACCAAATGCTAAAAATCAGTGCCAACCAAGGGCAGGTGACACGCAAAAAACGAACAAACTCAAAAGAATACAGCCTAAAAGAGGCCATCGTTCGTCAGCATCTTAGCACAATCAAGGATGGTAATTTACTCATGCAGGCTTTCTTGATGCCTTTGATTGTCGGGTTTAGCGGCTTGATGCCAATTGTCGGCTCTGAGGGTGCTAACTTTTCAGCTATTGCGCCAAGTTACTATGGTACTGCTTTGGTTTTAGGCTTAATGCTAGGCGCATTGACAACTGGTGCGACAAGCCTCTTGTCTGTGGGGATCTCCCTCGAACGGGAAAATCTAAACTTTATCCGCACGCTACCGATTAATTTTATTAGCTTTTTACAGTCAAAATTTTATACCCTTCTCTTGGTTCAAATCGTTCCAATTCTCGCACTTCATATTCTAGGTGGACTGATACTAAGACTATCCCCACTCCTCATCCTTGCTTACACCATTGGTTATTTGGCAGCCGCTTATTTAGTCGGTCTAAGGGCTTACCGACGAGATTACAAACTCTTAGACCTTAACTGGCAAAACATTAACCAGCTCTTTAGTCGTGGCCATGGCCAGTGGGTTGTCGCTTTTACCATGCTTGGTGTGATGTTTCTTGGAATGTTCATTATCATTGGCTCAATCATTATGAGTAGCTTTGTCTCAGCTCACCTGATTAGCGCAGGACTGACCGCCCTCGCTTTCGTCATTCTAATCATCGCCTATTGGTTTGTCGGTCGCGGTTTCTGGAAAACATTTGAATAAACCATGGATAACTAAAAAAAGAAGTGAGGTCACTTCTTTTTTTAGTTATCTAACGTTTGTGCTGCGGTAATGATTGACAGCTTGTAAATGTCTTCTGAACTTGATCCGCGTGATAGGTCATTAATTGGTTTGTTAAGACCTTGCAAGATTGGACCAACGGCTTCAAACATGCCCAAACGTTGTGCAATCTTATAGCCGATATTACCTGATTGCAAGTCTGGGAAGATAAAGACGTTTGCCTGACCGGCAACTGGGCTATCAGGAGCTTTGAGTTTAGCTGTAGCCTCAACAAAAGCTGCGTCAAACTGGAGTTCACCGTCCAAGGCCAAGTCAGGGCGAGATTCTTTTGCCAGGCGAGTCGCTTCAACAACTTTTTCAACCTGAGCACCGCTACCACTTCCCATCGTTGAGAAACTGAGCATAGCGACTTTAGGGTCAATGTCAAAGATTTTTGCAGTATCAGCTGTGCTGATTGCAATTTCAGCTAATTCTTGAGCATTTGGATCAATGTTAATCGCACAGTCAGCAAAAATGTAACGTTCATTAGTATTTTCACGGTTCATCAGGAAAACACCTGACGTCCGTGAGATACCTGGCTTTGTCTTAATGATTTGTAGGGCTGGACGAACCGTATCCGCTGTTGAATGAATAGCACCAGAAACCATCCCGTCTGCCAAGCCCATTTGCACCAGCATCACGCCAAAATAGTTCACATCACGCAAAATAGTTTCAGCATCTCCTGGGCTGACTTTGCCTTTACGAATCTCAACAAAAAGCTCTTTCATCTGATTAAAATCAGCATAGTCATTTGGGTTGATAATCTCGATACCAGGGTTAGAAAAGCCAAGGTCTGTCAATAAACTATGAACATCTTGAGGATTACCAAGGATAATTGGCTCAGCCAGACCTTCAAATTTCATACGAGCTGCGGCACGAACCACACGATGGTCATTGCCCTCAGGGAAGACAATCTTGATGTGCTTACCAACAATTTTCTGCTTTAATTCACCAAATAAATTCCGAATTTCCATCTCTAACTCCTTGTTCCTATGTTTTATCTTTGGTCAGTGGGTATCCGCTTTTCAACAGTTTCTATAATAACCTTTTCCATGTCATCTGTCAAGTTTGAACTCAGGTTGATTTGTTTCTCCTCAAAGGGGTGAAAAAAGCTCAGGGAATGACAGTGCAACGCCTGCCGATGAATGCCATAGGATAAATTTCCTCCATACAAATCATCTCCCAACAAAGGGTGACCAATGTGAGAAAAATGTACCCTAATCTGATGTGTACGCCCGGTATGGAGTTGAATATCCACCAACTTTACCGCTCCATAACGCCCAATCACTTGAAAACTAGTATGGGCTGGCTTGCCAGAGTCATGAACCCGTCTGGTGATAATAGATTCCTCATCACGAGCAATCGGTGCTACAATCTCACCCTCATCTGGAAGTTCTGCTTCTCCTTCAACGAGGGCGTAATAGCGCTTTTCGATAGTTTTAGACTGGAGCTGTTTGTCCAGCCTGGCATGCGCATAGCCGTGCTTGGCAAAGAGCATGAGCCCGCTGGTATCACGATCTAATCTGGTCACGATGTGCACTTGCTGATTAGAATAATTTTGGCTTACTAGATAATGTTTGACAAAATTGGCGATGGTGTTGCTGTGAATAGCACTCGGTATCGACGCATAGCCGACAGGTTTATCAATGGCTAGAAAATGATCATCTTCATAAACAATGGTCAGAGGGTGCTCGATAGCCACCAAATTTTCAAAAGCGGTCTCATCAGGAATATCAACTGTTACCACATCTCCGATTGACAGATGATAAACAGCATTTTCGGCTCTGCCATTGACCCAAATCCCACCACCTCGGAACTTGATTTTGGCTAACAGTCCTCGGGAAATATCCTGTGCTTTCAGAAAGGTCTTGACCTGACAGATCCTATCCGCGGTAAAGGTGAATCTCATCTATCCAAATCTCCTAAGAAGGCATCTTTAACCCGTTGCCAAAAACTGGTATGCCAAGGGGTCGAAACAAAATGAACTTTTTGAGGACTTATCTGATACTCTATTTTAACAATGTCCTTATAGGTATAGGTTTTGTTATCGACAGAAACGATGTAGCGCCCAGTTTTTTTAGGATAGACCTCAATATGGTCTTTTTTAGGCACAATCATCGATGAACCGATGCTACGGTAAACCCGATTGTTAATACTAGCAATCTCAGTCAGTTGAAGCGCCTCAATAGTCGGATGGAGAACTGCACCACCGAGTGATTTATTATAAGCTGTAGAACCAGTCGGAGTAGCCACTAATAGCCCATCGCCACGAAAACGCTCTAATTTGACATTATGAACAAGCACATCAGCGACCATGGTTTTTTCAATCCGCTTAATGGTTGACTCATTGAGAGCAAGCCCGCGAATGCGCCTACCATCAGCTAAGGCGATGGAAACTTGAAGGATTGGATAAGAAATTTTCTCTCCTGTATCCTCGCGCAAAGTGGTAATCAGTTCATCCACCTGATGTTCCAGATAGTCAGTGTAAAATCCCAAATGACCAGTATGGATACCAACAAATCGCACATGCTCTAACTCATTTTCATAGGTGTGAAAGGCCGATAACAGAACCCCGTCACCACCGATGGTGATCACAATGTCAGGTGATTTTTTTGTCAAGTAAAATCGCTCATCCTTACGGAGTGTTGTAAATAATTTGTTGGCAATTTTCTTGCTTTGAAATTTATGGTTGGCAATGATTGCCACACGTTTAACGGTAGAATTCGTCTGTATCATCACTATTTCCAACCCCATCACTCAATGTTCCCACAACAGGGTCAAAGAGCAACTGAGCCTCTCTAATATCGTCTCTAATTTTACTCATTTCATCGTCCAACTCACGGGCAATTCGAGCGGTCACCTCCAAACGGTGGCGAATTTCATCTGGAAAATTGCCTTGGTACTTGTAATTCAAGGAATGCTCAATCGTCGCCCAAAAGTTCATCGATAAGGTCCTGATTTGAATTTCAACATTGACCTCACGCCGACCTTTTATGGTTTCGACAGGATACGTGACAATCACGTGATAAGAGCGATAGCCACTGTCTTTCATATTAGCGATGTAGTCTTTTTCTAAAATCACCGTCATGTCTTGCCTTTGACGAAGGAGCTCAACAACCTTGTAAACATCGTCAACAAACTGTACCATGACACGTAAACCAGCAATGTCCTCGATACCTTCTGAAATATCAGCTAGGTCAACCTCATAGCGCTCCATCTTTTCGACGATACTCTCTACAGACTTGACCCGCCCCGTCACAAACTCGATAGGCGAATGTAAGCCCTGCTTACGAAACTGCTTGCGAATCCCCCTTAATTTAATCTTTAATTCCCCCACCGCTTGAATATAAGGATCTAAAAATTCTTCCCATTCAAACATCTCGACACTCCTTTCATGTACAAGAGCTTCATTTTGTAGTAAAATGAACATAACACTTTATTATACCACAGATTAGCTATTTTCGAGAGGAAAGTGATGACCAATTTAGAAATTGAATACAAGACACTGCTGACCATCGATGAGTTCAGACGACTAGATGGCCTGTATCAGCAATTCAAACCGATTCAACAAACAAACTACTACATTGACAGCGCAGACTTTATCCTCAAGTCAAAACGCCTGTCGCTTCGTATAAGAACTTACCTTGACCGTGCGGAGTTAACTTTGAAAATTCCTCAAGATATTGGAAATCTCGAATTTAACCAGTCGCTGAACTTAAAGACTGTCAAGTCCCTTAAACAAGAGTTTGTCCTACCTGACGGGCTGATTAGAGACAAATTATTAGAAAAAAAGCTTCCTTTAGATGCACTCTCTATCTTGGGGCATTTGACCACCAGACGGCGAGAGGTTCCTTTGGACATCGGCTTGCTCGCTATTGACAGCAATATTTACGCTGACATCAAAGATTATGAGCTGGAACTTGAGGTGACTGATGCTGAGCAAGGACGAGCTGATTTTGAACGTTTCTTAGACAAACACCAAATCAACTTCAAGTACGCCAAAAGTAAAGTAGCACGATTTGCTAGCACCTTGAAAAAGAAATACTAGGAGGACAGCTATGCATCATTTAGGAACTTCTGAGATTGAAACGCAGCGGTTATTACTCAGACCATTGACCCTAGTTGACGCTGAACAGATGTACAAAAACTGGGCTAGCGATGAGGACGTTGCACGCTTCGTGACCTGGGACACCCACGCCAGTCCAGCAGACACTCGAGAACTCCTGTCTCTCTGGACCAAACAGTACGACAGGCCCGATTTTTATAACTGGGGCATGGTTATCAAGGAAACTGGACAGCTTATTGGCACCTTTAGTTTTGTGGCCGTCTCTGAACGAGACAGCATGGCTGAGGTCGGCTACTGTATCGGTAAACACTGGTGGAACAAGGGCTACGTTACAGAAGCTGGACAAGCCCTGCTTGCCTTTGGTTTTAATGAGATAGGGCTTAACCGCATTCAGGCTGTTCATGATGTGCGCAATCCTGCTTCTGGGCGCATGATGGAGAAACTAGGGATGACACATGAAGGTGTGATGCGACAAGTACGGTTAGTCAAAGGAGTGCTTGTCAAACTGGCGATGTGTGCTATCCTTGCAGAAGACAATCAGAGGTCTTGAGATGCAGGACAAGCTCCTGCTCCTAACAGGACAACGTGATGTCACAAGTGCTTACGCAATACGTTTGTCTGCCAAATATCATGAATTTTTCTGAATATACTCTATATAAAAGACTTGCCAGGTCACCTGTGGTGCAAGTCTTTTTCTTCATGTGTTTGTCGTCTTCTCCCAAGAAAAGATAAGACAAAATCAGATTTTTTTGGTAAAATAAAACTAATCGAAACAAAAGGAGTTGACTATGGCAGAGCGCTATGCTGATAAACAATTAAAACTTTTCTCCCTGACCTCAAACCCTGAGATTGCTGAAAAAATTGCTACCGCAGCAGGGATTCCCTTGGGGAAATTATCTTCGCGTCAATTTTCCGATGGTGAAATCATGATTAACATTGAAGAAAGTGTTCGTGGAGACGATATTTACATCATCCAGTCGACCAACAGTCCTGTCAATGACTACCTCTGGGAACTCTTGATTATGATTGATGCCTGCAAGCGAGCCAGTGCCAATTCGATTAACGTGGTTTTGCCATACTTTGGCTACTCTCGTCAAGACCGTATCGCCAAAGACCGTGAACCGATTACTGCCAAGCTTGTTGCTAATATGCTGGTTAAGGCTGGTGTCGATCGCGTCTTAACACTGGATCTGCACGCCGTGCAAATCCAAGGATTTTTTGATGTGCCAGTAGATAACCTCCTAACTGCTCCGCTATTTGCCAAACACTACATCGATATGGGGCTAAGGGGCGATGAGGTGGTCGTGGTAAGTCCTAAAAACTCTGGTATCCGTAGGGCAAGGGCACTGGCTGAAGTTCTTGAAGCACCTTTAGCCATTATCGACTATGCTCAAGATGATGCGATGCGTGAAGAAGGCTATATTATCGGAGATGTTGCTGGTAAGCAAGCTATTTTGATTGACGATATTTTGAATACTGGTAAGACCTTTGCGGAAGCTGCCAAAATTGTCGAACGTGGCGGAGCGACAGAAATTTATACTGTGGCTAGCCATGGCTTGTTTGCTGGCGGTGCAGCTGAAATCCTTAATGCTGCTCCTATTAAAGAAATCTTAGTGACCGACTCTGTTAAGACAAAAGAAAAAGTACCAGAACACATCACTTATTTGACGGCTAGTGAGCTCATTGCCGATGCCATTATCCGCATCCACGAACGCCAACCTCTCAGCCCTCTCTTTGTCTACTATGACGATGAGGATACGGATTACTAAGATGATTTATCTAGATTATGCCGCAACCAGTCCCTTGTCAGAAGCTGCCATCCAAGCGATGACAACCACCATGTCTGAAACTTTTGGCAACCCATCAAGCTTACACGCTCTTGGACGACAGGCAAGCAAATTACTAAGGGAAAGCCGGCAGTTACTTGCACAGTTGCTTGACGCTAATGCTGATGCGTTTATTTTCACCTCTGGTGGAACAGAAAGCAATAACCTCGCCCTCAAGGGCTATGCTTTAGCTAATCAAAACAAAGGTAAACATATCATTTCCAGTCAGATGGAACACCATGCTGTACTTGATGTCTTGGCTTATCTACAGGAACGTTTTGACTTTGACGTAACGCTTTTACCACCATCTGAGGACGGTACGATTTCTCCTCAACAGGTTGAGGAAGCCTTACGACCTGACACTATCTTGGTTAGCCTCATGTGGGCAAATAACGAAACTGGGCATCTCAATCCCATTCGTGAGATAGGCGACCTCTTAGTCCACCATCAAGCAGCCTTTCATGTGGATGCTGTTCAAGTCGTTAGCAAACTACCGATTTCCCTAAATTGTTTACCGATTGACTTCCTCTCTGCTTCTGCTCATAAATTTTATGGTCCAAAAGGTGTCGGTTTTCTCTATGCTAAAACAGAGGCATTTGACAAACTCCTACACGGTGGCAATCAAGAAGCCGGTCGCAGAGCTTCAACTGAAAACTTAATCGGCATCTCAGGTATGGTCGCTGCCCTAGCAGCTTGTACGGAACAACTAGAGCAACATCTAGCTACTGTTCATCATCTCAAACAGGAATTATTGCAACAACTGAGTCATCCGCGCATAACGTTAAACAGTCCTGACGAGGCCTTACCACATGTGATTAACTTATCGATTGATGGAGCCAACAACGCCCTGTTGCTCACGCAAATGGATTTGGCAGGTTTTGCCATCTCGAGTGGCTCAGCCTGCACCGCTGGGAATGTTGAACCCAGCCATGTCTTAATCGCCCTATACGGTGACAAGTCCCCAAAAATCACACAATCCATCCGCATCAGCTTATCTCATCACACCACCTTAGAAGAGATAACCGCTTTTGCCACTACCTTAAAGAAAGTAATTGGATAACTTATGGCTTTTGAACAAACTATTTCATTAAAAGATTGCAAGTACCGCTACACCATCAACCCAGCGGTCAAGCCCTATACCTTACGAGACACAACCTTTACCCAAACCAAAGTCGGCAATTATGAACTCACCCGTTTGCTAGAGGAGTTGCCCAATTCAGGTAATGGTTTTCCGCTCAAGCTCATCATCAATGCTGATTTGACCGGAGCCAAGCTGAACATCACTGACCGTTCGGGTCTTCGTCTGGTTAATATTTTCAAAAATCCTGAGCACAAAATGCACCAAGACAAGTTCTACTTTTTAATGGATAGCTTAGTGGAACGTGGTATTTTTACTAAAACAGAACAATAGAAAGGTGACAACATGCTAGTTATTACTTACCTCAACTCGTCACAACAACCCTTTGAACTCAAATATGACAGCTATGAGGACTATGAGCGCTCTCAATTGACCTGCTCTGCACCATTAGCTGACCATTACAAGGTCACAAAAGTTACCTTAAACGGTCATGACATTGACTATACTGGTCAATTTGGCGACCTCTACTTCTACCTGATGAAGCTGGATAGAAGTCAATATAATTAGTAAATAGGCTGGGACAAAAAGTCCCAGCCTATTTAACATTAACACTATTTGAGATCTGAACAAAACACAGTACCCTATGCTTCCATCTTTTAAGATTTGGACTGTCCTACTAGACCGTGCAAGGCTTTGACAACGACGTTTTTTTAGCTGACCTAGTTCTATATCGCTTATTTTTACTGTCTATAAAGTTTGCCATTTCGAAGTAAACAAGTAACGTGACATAAGTCAGAAATATTTTCTGAGATATGGGAAGTCATAATGACCAATCGGTCAGCTGCTTGTCCATAAGAACGGATAAGGTCCTTTGTCAAGGCAACACTTTTCTCATCCAAAGCGTTCATCGGCTCATCTAACAGCAAAATCTTTGGCTGATGGATAAAAGCTTGAATAAGCGCTAGCTTTTGCTTGGTTCCCAAGGAGAGATTTTTATAAGCGATTGTCTTAAATTTTCCTAGACCATAATAATCAATCCAGTAGTCGATGCTCTCATCTGTAATCTTGGGAGAGAGGTGTTTTAAGAGTTTCAAGTTCTCTAGCAAGGTCAGATAAGGTAAAAATTCGACATGTTCAATCACTAGCCCTGCATCAGTGATGTAGTTGTTGGAGTTTCTGATGAGGGTTTTATCTTGATAAACTTCTCCTGTATCCAATCTGTAATAACCTGCTAATAGCTTTAAAATAACAGTCTTGCCTGAACCGTTATCGCCTTTAAGACCATAGATATAGCCATTGTCAAATGTGACTGTGACATCATCAAGGATGACCTTATCCGCCAGACGCTTACTTCCATTCAAAATTGTTAATGTCATGATTCATCACCTCATAATTGACTGCCAAAAGGCAGTAAGAATAATCCCCCAATACCTACGATAAATAGAATAAGGGTTAAAAGAATATTATTAAATAAAAACTCTTGGCTAAAAATAAGTAGCACAAATCCTAGTAAACTGTACATGGTATTTGGTGCTAAAAGAGAAATTAGCCAAGCTCCCAAGAAATTGACAACTAAAAACTGAGCCAGCAAGACAGCGATGCCTAAGTCTTTGGTGTATAAGTAAATCACTAGCGATGTCAGCAACCAAACCATAACATCAGCCAAGAAAAACTTAAGTTGAAACCGCAATCGTTTAGATAGATAAGTGAACCGATTAGCACTATGATACTTGATAACATGATAGAACTGCTCCGACAGCTCGCTGGTAAAGGCAATCGTACTTAAAAAACCAATCCCCAAAATAGAAAAAACAAGCAATAACTTAATTAAATCAAAATAAGGATTACCAAAGTCATCAATTCCCAAGAATGTCCACAGCCCTTGTCTAAAAAAAGTTGTACCCGTTATGGAAACCGTAAACTGTCGGCTCAATCTGCCTAATAAAAGCCATACAAACACCTGCAAAAGCCCGACTCGCCCCAACAAAATCAGCAAGGGTTTGATAAAAGTGTTCCATTTAGATGTCTCTATCATAATAAGAAAGTACTCCGTAACCAATGAGATAAGGAATGAAGGGTGATAAAAGTTTTGGGATTGTCCAATCAAAGTAAGTGATAGATAAAAGGCTTGTTAGAGGAACAAACCAACTCGGTAAAATATAATACAACAACATACAACCAGGAATTAAACAGATAAAATAGAAACCTGCACCACGCAAGAAGTTTTTTGTAATATCCAAGACTTTAAAATACAAGAGACAATTTATAAAAACACCCAAAGCCATCCATAATGAAAAGAAAATTAAATAAGATATTTTGCCTGAAAAGAAATGGTCTAATAGGCTACCATCTAAAAAACCATGAAGGTGCCGATCTTCTAAACTTGTACCTGTGGCAATCATTAAACCAATGATTAACAGCCAAAACATAAAAAGATAGATTGAACTAGCCAGTAAGCCAAGCTGGATTTTCAAAAATTTTCTCATCTTATGATAGGTCGTATTTTTTCCGATACCTAATCTGATGAACTTGTCTTTCAAGCTAGCATAATCATAACCCATCAACACGATGAGCAAAACTAGAAATTCCACATTTTTCATATTAAAATCAAAGAGACGATTCTCCACGCTTAACATAGATTGAAGAATCTCATTTTTGATTTTCAAACCGTCAAAATTAGCCAAATCAGGGGCATTAGGGTTAAAGGTTAAGTAATGGATGACAGGTTCTTTAAAGCTCAAGGCAAGAAAGAAAAAACCAATTGTAACATACACCCATTTGTAACGAGCGAGTTTCCAATAAAACATCGTAGCCTCCGATATAATAAAAATAGAAAAACGGAGTTGGAAGTTATGATGCGATTTTAGTTTGGAGACCAGCTACCTGTAATATAAGCTGGACCATCCCAAGGATTCTCACGAGCCATATCAAGAGCATAGATGTAACCAGCAGTCGCCCAGTTAGCATGCTCCGTACGATCCCCACACCAAGTTTTATAAACATCACTACGAGCTTCACCATTAGAGTTTACTAGAACATGTTTAACTCTAATCCCCATACCAGCACTATCCTCTAGGTTTTGAATATAGGGATAATTTGCATGATCTTTTTGAACGTAGTAAGTTCTGGCATAATCCCTTGTTATTGTGAAACGGTGAAAGTAACCGATTTGTTTCGCTTCTACAATACCAGCTAAGCTCAGTCCCAAAAGAGATGTTGCAAGAAGTGTTTTGATAAGTTTTTTCATCTGTATTTTCCTCCCTACAAAGATAAGATTGTGTTAGAGTTTATCAGCAACTCCGCTTTTCCTTAATTCCATTTTAACACTATTTATTAGCCAAACGAAAAAATCGCATATTTGAAATTTTATAGATGAAAAATTTCAAATATGCGATTTTTAACCATCACCCTAAAACCATTGTACAATGTATATAGTATATAAATAAAAATCATTAGTCAGGTGAACCAACATGAGTTTTAAAAACTTCTTTGCCTTAGTTACTCTAGGCGGTATCACACTAAATATTGCAATCATCCGTCCAGCTTCTACACGACCTACTCCATCTAATCAGTGGTTTTATCGTAGATAGTTAAGAGTTGCTCTAATTTTAGATGTAAAATTCCTAATAATTCGGGATTTTTCAAAATCACCAAAGCATCCAGGTAAGCTTTAAGGTCTTCTAGGTCAATCGTTCCGAGGACACTATACTTGTAAAACTGTTCTAAAAACTCTGACATAAAGTACTCAATTAGAGACAGTTCCTTGCGCTCCAATAATGTTGAAACGATGTTTAATAAAGCGAATTTATACATCCTCTTATTATTATGTAAGGAGTGATAAAGAATCGACCGTTTAATCAAAGCTCTTCCTAAAAAAATAATGTCTGAAACATCTAAGACCGATACGGTATTCGTAAACAGGTAGAGTTCAAAAGCTGTCCACTGTTCAACATCATAGAGATAGGTCGTCAACAGCTCAATGTCTTCTTCGAAAATCTTTCTTGATGGATCAAGTGAAAAAATAGCGTTTTTGACCATAACTTGCAGTAACCTTTGGTGAATGTTATCATTATCCAATTCCGCTAATAAAGCTTCAAGAGCAAGGAGGTCTTTTTCAAAAAAAGCTTGGCTAAGACGATGGCCAAAAATCATAAAAGGTCTATCTTTGTAGCCATTCAAAGCATGACCAAATTCAGCAAATGTCATGTTTATGCCCTCGACTGCCTGCAATAGACGATCTGCTGATAACATGCATTGCCCCTGCTCAAATTTTGATAACTGCGAAGCTGTCAGATTGCCTCTTGCAACATCTTTTTGCTTGACACCTCGCGCTAAACGCAACTCTTTATAAAATTCTCCTAATTCTTTTTGTCTATTGTTCACTATAAAATTATCTCTCTTTGTTCACTTTGTTTTAGTGTACCATAAAAACAGGCTAACATCAATCACTAATACAACTTTGTGAATTTTAACGTTGCTTTTTTCACAAACTTTATTTATAATAGGACATAGATTATGTTTAAGGAGCTTGTGATGTCAGATAAGACGATTCCAAATGCGACAGCTAAGCGACTGTCTCTGTATTACCGTATTTTCAAACGATTTAATGCTGAAAAAATCGAACGCGCCAACTCTAAGCAAATTGCCGAAGCTATGGGGATTGACTCTGCGACTGTCCGCCGTGATTTCTCTTACTTTGGTGAACTGGGACGCCGTGGTTTTGGCTATGATGTCAAAAAATTGACCGATTTCTTTGCAGATATTCTCAACGACAAGGCCGTGACAAACGTGTTGATTGTCGGTGTTGGAAATATCGGTAGGGCTCTCTTGCACTACCGTTTCCATGACCGCAACAAGATGAAAATTACCATGGCATTTGATACCGACGAGAATCCCATAGTCGGAGGAACCATTGGTGACCATGTTCCGATTTACGGGATTTCAGACATCAAAAAACATCTGATGGGCACAGATATTGAGACTGCTATTTTGACTGTTCCAAGTGTGAAGTCACAAGAAATTGCAGATATTTTAGTCGATGCTGGTATTAAAGGCATCCTGTCTTTCTCACCAGTTAATCTCGATGTCCCTGATGACGTGATTGTCCAGTATGTGGACTTAACGAGCGAACTTCAAACCTTGCTCTACTTTATGAACCGTCAAAAAGAGAGTTAAGCCTATCCTGACAAAAGGAGTGTGACGCCTATCACCCCAAGACTGATAAGATCGTCCTACTCCTTTTTAGTTTATATTTTCCTATCACTGTTATCATAAATCGCTATTTTACAGACGTCAACTCTTATGCTATACTGGACAAATAACTCACAAGATAAGGATAATTTATGACAAAACCTCTCATCGGTATTTTTGCCAATCAACGCCTCAACACCGCACTTGATAATATTCCGTGGACCTATGTCCCAACAGGATTTGCTAAAGGGGTTGAAAAAGTTGGCGGTATTCCTCTCGTCTTTCCAATGACCACACAAGACGATCTTCTATCAACTTATGTGCAGTTGGTTGATAAACTCATTCTCATCGGTGGGCAAAATATTGACCCTAAATTCTACGGGCAAGAAAAAGATGCCTTTGAAGATGACTACAGTTTGGAACGTGACCTCTGCGAGTTGAAAATCATCGCGTTAGCCAGACAACACCAGAAACCTCTGTTTACGGTTTGCCGTGGTACTCAACTGGTCAATGTCGCTCTTGGTGGCAATCTCCATCAAGATATTGTTAGCCACTGGCAAAGTGACTTACCTCATGTCAAGACACACCAGATTGCGATTGAACAGGATTCTTTGCTGGGCAAGGTCTATGGGCAACGTGCGCACATCAATTCTTATCATCGTCAAGCCATTGACAGACTCGCCGATGGCTTACGCGTGGTGGCACGTGCTGTGGATGACCAAACCATCGAAGCTGTCGAGTCTAGCCTGCCGAATTTCCGTTTCCTAGGCGTCCAGTGGCACCCCGAGTTGCTGCACGAGGTCAGCCAAGAAGACGAGCGGTTGTTTGATTACGTCGTTAACCAATTATAAATACCTGTGACTGGATTATCTATTCAGTCACATTTTTTTCAATGGCAGTTAGATTAGTCAAGATAAAAAAGCGTAAGGATCATGACTTAACAGCCTTATTGACTACTTTTACTGGCTATTACGTCTGATTTCCTTCCAGATTTTAGGGATGAGACTTGACAGTTGAAGAATACCAACCACTTTGAAAGGTTATCATGATAAGACTAACTAGGTTCAGAAGGTTTCTTGTTTAGTTTAAAACATCTCCTTCTTCTCTAAAGCTATAATACTGTCGTTTACCCACAATCAAATGATCTAGTAGAATAACCCCCAAATCATCACAGCAGCGTTTTAATTTTTGGGTGAATTGTTTGTCCTCAGGACTAGGTGTGCAGACACCGGATGGGTGATTGTGAATAACAATTACTGACGTCGCCATGCTACGGCAAGCATGGTAGAGAATTTCCCTCGGCTCAGCAACGGAACGCCTCACACCACCAATAAAAACGGTCTCGCGATGGATAATCTTATTTTGACTGTCCAGATAAAGAGCTACTAAATGCTCCTGCTTCTTATCTCCTAGCTCTGCCATCATTTTCTTAGCTAACCCTTGACTGCTGAGAACACGATCTAAGCGAGTAAATTCAGCATCTTTGATGCGGCTAGCAAGCTCGATAATCGCCTTGAACTCAATCGCTTTGACTTGCCCGATGCCTGGCAAGGCTTGTAATTCTTGAACGGATAAGGTTTTTAGGTCAGCCAGATTGGTCAAGCGCGCCAGGATTTGATTAGCAATATTAAAAACAGGTTCGCCTCGTGTGCCTGTTCGCAGTAAGATAGCTAACAGCTCTTGATTGCTCAGCTGTTCAGCACCGTAAGCTAACAATCGCTCTCTGGGTAGTAAAGGGCCCTGCGCAAATTCAACAGAATACATAAAAATTCCTCCACACGATTATTCGCAATGGAGGACTGATTTTAAGACAAGGTGGTCTTATTTTTTTTATGAATGCAATCTTTCAAGATTTGATAACAACTGGCTGCGACCGGAACAGCAACTAGCATACCTAAAATCCCTGCAACAGCACCACCGATAGTGATCGCAACCAACACCCAAATTGCAGGTAGACCGATTGACTCGCCCACCACACGTGGGTAGATAAGGTTGCCCTCGAATTGTTGGAGCAAGACTACAAAAATAACAAAGATAATCGCCTGTTGAACAGACTGGGTCAAAATCAGGATGGTCCCGATGGTTACTCCAATATAAGCACCAACAACCGGGATAATCGCTGTAAAGGCAATCAGAAGGCTAATCGTCCCTGCATAAGGGAGTTTCAAGAAACTCATGCCTATAAAGGTTAAACTTCCCAAAATCACCGCTTCTAAGCTCTGACTGACAAAAAAGCCACGAAACCGCTGGTCAAAGATGCCAATCAAATAGTAAATGGTCTTAGCAAATTTTCCGGTGAAGGTATCAATCAGCAAGGAAAACTGGCGTCCCAAACTCTCTTTACTTGCCAGAACATAGATGGAAAAAATTAAACTGATAAAAACAGTCATGACAGTGTTCGCAATGGAGGTGGCAGACGTCAACATGCTGGTTAAAATGTTTAAGACCTGATTCAGGAGTTGCTGGCTATAATTCGCAATCTGCTGGCTCAAATCCGTATTCGCACCCGTTTTTTCAAGCAACTCTTGCACCCAAGGTTTCTCCTGCAGATCAGCAATCACCTCTCTAATATGGTCAATATCCACTGTTAGTAAGGTCTTAATACTTGAAATCAAATCGGGCAAAACCACGCTAAAAATGATGAATACAAGTAAGATGAAACTGAGATAAGACAGTAAAAGAGAGACAGACTGTCGCCACTTAGGGGCTTTTTGGTTAAAAAGAATCTGCCATAATTTCTCATAGGCTTTCATGACAATATTGACAATATAAGCAATACCAGCTCCTAGCAAGAAGGGCTGTGCAGCCTTGAAGCCTGTATCAACTAAGCCTGCCGCACTTGACCAATAGGTCCATAGCAAAAAGCAAGATAAAAAAGATAGAAAAACAGTTAGCACAACTGATTTATTAAAATTCATAGCATCTCCTTCACACTTAAATTTTAGTGAGCACTTCTCGTTCAATAACACTCAGAACGCCATGATCACGATGATTTGGCGCTAGAAAATGAGCTGCGTCTTTCACTGCATCTGGAGCATTGTCCATTGCATAGGAATGATGAGCCAGTTGAAGCATTTCAATATCATTGCCCCCATCACCAAATGCCATGAGGTCTTCTGCTGAAATACCCCATTTATCCAAGAGATGTTGCAGACCCCAAGCCTTGTGTAAACCTGTTTCGATAACGTCAACTGATCCATATCCGCTGGTTGTAGCAGTCAAATTTCCTGAGAAATAAGTGTTAAAGACCGTAATGATGTCATCACACTGTTCTTCTGGTAACATCATGCCCAGTTTTAATATCGGTTCATCAGGCAACTCAGAAAAACTGGTCAAACGTTTTATTCGAGATAAAAAGAGCGCCATTTGTTCAGCTTCGATAGCGAAATGATTAAACGGAAAATGAGCATTTTCCAACAGATAAAGACCGTTTGCAGTGGTGATAGAAATGCAATAATCAGCCTGCTTGTCCTGATAATAAGCTAGAAAATCAGCAACTAACTGCCTGTCCATTGTCCTGCGCACCAGCTCTTCACCACGATCAATCACATGACAACCATTGTCTGCAACAAAGGCAATCCTATCTAAAAAACCCTCAAACATCAAGGACAAACGTCCCATATTATTCCCACTAGCCACAACAAATCGGATGTCTTGATGATCTAGCTCTTTTAAGACTGTTTCAAATCGTTCACGATCATAAAGTCCCCTATGATCTAAAAATGTGCCATCCATATCTGTCGCAATTACCTTAATCATACAATCTAACCTTTTACCTTTCAAGGGGGTGCAAAAATAAGATAAAACTTCCCATATCTCTCTAAAATTATACCACAAAACGCAAAAAAAGCGTACCTGCTCGGTACGCTCAAGGTTATAGGTCTATCTGACTGCCATCTCTGAAATGAAAGCAGACGTGTTCCTTATCTCTAATAATAACTTTATCAACCATTGTCTGCCATAGTTTTAAGTCAAAGGTCTCCACTAAGTGAGGGGTATTCGCCAACCCATCAATAAACTGTTTCAGCTCTATTTCTCTATGCTTTTGACTGGCTAATTCTTCTTGAGCCTGTGAGAGATTATCGTTTGTTATTGAGTAGTTGCGAGCTAAAGACTCATACCGTTCTTGAAAGTCTTCCTGTGGCAAGTTAGTACGAGCGTGTCGGTCAATGAGGGACTCCAGGGCATAATGCTGGTCTGACAATTCTTTCTCCAGAGTAGAAATGGTGCTTTCAAACGTAGAACAATCCCCAACTATCTGAAGCAAGGCAGATAAATTAGACAACACTTCTTCCTGATGAACGAGCAGGCGATTAAGCCCTTGTACAAATAAGTCCTTGATTTGGGTTTCAGTGAAATGAGGTGTCGAACACTTGTCTTTTCCTTTATACTTGGACCTGCATTGGTAAATAGTTCGCTTATACTTACTGGTCGAATGCCAAACCTTACTACCAAAACTTGATCCACAATCTCCACAGATTAACTTACCTGAAAAATGATTGCCTGTCTGCCGTTTCTGCTCTAGTCTATCAAGCTCAACTTGAACGGCGTCAAAGGTTTCTCGGTCTACAATGGCATCATGGCTATCTTCCACATAATACTGAGGCAATTCTCCCTCATTAGCTTTCTGACGTTTGGTAAGGAAGTCTACTGTAAAATGTTTCTGAAGAAGGGCATCACCCTTGTACTTTTCATTTCGAAGCATTCGCTTGACAGTGCCATAGCTCCAACGACTCTTGCCTGCTGGCGTAGGAATGCCTTGCTGGGTTAGGTCTGAGGCGATTCTATTGGGGTTTATCCCCAATAAAACCTGTTGAAAAATATAACGGACAATCTTGGCTTCTTCTGGGTCAATTTCAAACCCTCCTCCTTCTTTCTGACGAAAGCCCATTACTTGGCTGTAGGAAAAGGTGACCTTGCCCTGTGCCAACTGTCGCCTGCGTCCCCAAGTCACGTTCTCCGAAATGGAACGACTCTCTTCTTGAGCTAGACTTGACATAATAGTGATAAGCAACTCTCCCTTGGCGTCAAAGGTCCAAATGTTTTCCTTCTCAAAATAAATCTCAACCCCAGCCTCCTTGAGTTGACGAACCGTTGTCAAAGAGTCAACAGTATTTCTGGCAAATCGGCTGACAGATTTGGTAATGATAAGGTCAATTTTTCCCTTCAAGGCATCGTCCACCATCTGTCGGAATCCTGTGCGACGCTTGGTTGATGTCCCTGATATCCCTTCATCCGAATACATCCCCACAAACTCCCAATCTGTTCGTCCTGTAATATAGCTCGTATAATACTGAACCTGAGCCTCATAGGAAGTAGCTTGGTCATCATGGTCAGTAGACACCCTGGCATATCCTGCCACTCGGCGTTTGGCAAGTGTTGGAATAGGCAAGTGTTGACTGACTTGTTTAACTGGCTCTAACTTCGTTACTTTCTTCATGGTCTTGTCCTTTCCGTCAGTGGTATGACACCTGTTTGATTATCTCGATAAGTGATAATCAACTCCTTTGTCCTATTATTAAATGCCAATCGCTTGATTTCTTGAGGTGAAATGCCTTGTTGCTGAAGCTGAGTAACAATAGCTTCTTCAGTAATCGTTCGATTAGAACAAGCCGTCACTCCACTTTTAGCTCGTGTTCGACAAGAATAGCGAATCCTTCTTGCTCCATCCTTTTTCTTCTCAAGACTATAAATCATATCTAATTGACACTGTCCACAATAGACTCTCCCCTGAAAAAGACCGACTCCTTCATGCTTAGAACGTCTACGGCTGGCTCGCTGACGTTTTTCTTCTTGAACCGCCTTAAAAAGTGCTTGAGAAACAATCGCTTCGTGGGCTTGTTCTACCAAATATTTGCTCATTTGCCCCTTATTCTCTACCGAACGATGACCAAATGCTGGACGGTAGGTTTTCTGTAACACCAACTGTCCTGTATAGGCTTCTTGATTCAAGATATTGTGGATGACTCGCTTGGTAAACCGATTTCCTCTTCTAGTACACACTCCTCTACCTTCCAGTTCTTTGGCAATACTTGAGGCAGACCGACCATCTAAATACCATGAAAAAATCTCTTTCACAACCTCAGCTTCATGAGGTTCTATGACATACTCTTCGCCCTTCCAACGATAACCATACATGTCCTGTGGACTATGAGGTAAGCTTTGAATCGGTTACACTAAAGAAAACAGGAGAACTCTATGTCTAGAAAAATCCGTCGTCAATTTAGTGATGACTTTAAGCAACAAATT
>NZ_JBGTZA010000014.1:0-55115 GCF_041807805.1 Streptococcus sp. E29BA | reverse complement strand
AACACCTATGGTTAAGCGAGTTATCGCTTAACAAAAACACTTTATAAAAATTGTACAGAAAAGGGGTGCCTTTTCAATCTATTGTGTAAATCATGAAATGCCTCCTAGTTAAATCTCTTACCTGCAAGCCATAGGTAAGCATCGTAGCGCTCTTTTACGTGGTCTGTGGTGTTTTCCTCTGCCTTATCAGTTTGTGGGCTAATATCAAGCTCTATATAGCTCTCATAACGCCATAACAAGACGAGAATAACCAAACATACGACAATCAAGATAATACTTTGTGTTGGTGTTAGATTTAGTTCATTTTGCATGTCTTATCTCGCTTGATAGTTGTCAATATAGTTTTGTTGCTGGTCAGAGGTCATAGATAAATAAACACTAACTTCTTCGTGTGTCACTTTTTTATCTACAAAATCCTTGATAAATTGAAATAGATTAGGAGTATTTTCTTTTACCTCTGCTAGAAGTTCATCAAATTCTTGTTGTGTCATGTCGTTTAAATTCATTGCCATACTCCTTGAAAAATTTATCTGATAATTCTGTGTGTTCTGAAACAAGATACTTTAGCCCATTGGTTGCTACTGTCACAAGGGATATTGCTTTAGCTGGGTTAATATCACTAATAGCTATCTCTAAAGTGCTGATAACATTTTCTAGCTTTGTACATAGCAATTCATAGTTACTTAAAATCTTATCGTTCATATTGTCTAATAACCTCCAATTCTTTATCATCATCACAATTTATCAACTTACAAGCGATTAAATCTAAGTCTTTATATAGCTGTTCAGTCATTTCAAAAATAACGCTAAATGTTTGTTTCATTTGATGATGTAAAATTGTGTTATCTGCTCCAGAATTATCAGCAAGTAATAAAGCATTGCCTAGTTGTTGGATAATTTCAATACGTGGGAGCAACTCAGCGATTTGGTTGCCTTGTTGCTTGATGTTTCGTGTGCTTAATGCCATATTTTGATACCTCGTTATCATATTTTCTGGGTAATTGCCTCATGCTCTCGGTCGCCCAACTTGTAAGCATAGGCTGTAATAGGTTCTTTTCAAATTGGTTTCTTGCGTCTGTCATTTTTAAGAGTTATGTCTCTCCGTATGGTCAAGATACCTAAATCATGGTATAATCTAGGTATCAATAAATTACTAAAATCCCTTTAATAACGGCTTGCCTGCTGTTATTGGATTTAGTTTAATTGTGTGAAAAGGCTTGGAAGTTTGGTCGCTATCAAAGCCTTTTTTGTTGCTCTCACGCGCCCACAAGGTGCGTTTTTTTAATCATCTTCTGGGCTATCTGTGGTAAATGCCCATAGTAAAAGGTGTAGTAGTGCTGTTAGTACGCCTATTGTGATACCTCCGTTTTCTGTCTGAATACCATTGTTTTTATATCTTGGTAACTCATGCCTAGGTTAATCATAGCAATAGCCATGTCTTCTAATGCTTGGTATCTGACTAGCTCAGCACTTGTTAAGCTATCAATGCCATTATGTCCGCCACGTTGTGCCATAAGTTGCTTTTTATTCAATCCGCTAGCGCCTTTTAGTAGTAAGTTGTTAACGGTTGGGTGCGCGTGTTTTGGTGCTTGTTCCCATGTTTCTATGCTATCGTGTAAAGTCTTGCGCTTAGGCTTCTCTAAAGCTCTCTGATAGCGAAATTCTGCCACCTCTTGACGTAGTTCAAAGAATGCTTTGACTAGGTTCTTCTTGAACTTTCTAACGGGTTCTGTATTTTTGAGATAGGTTATCAGCAAAGTAGCCTGTTGCTCATTCAAAATATAGGATTTTTTAGGCTGTCCTCTAGTGTCTAATTTATGGATTTCAAATCCAAGTATTCCCAAAGCCTCAAAATCTACTCTATGCTCTCTAATTAAGCGCGTGATGGTGTGGTGTTGTACCTCTGCGCATTCAGCGATTATATCGCTTGTTGTATACGGCTCTTTCTTGCCGTCCATGTAAACAATGTTCATTCTGTGCCTCCTAGTTTTCTACTGTCAGCAGTTCATCAATAGTTACACCTAGATAATCAGATACCTTTTGTAAGGTTTCAATATCCGGGCGCTTAGTACGCTCATAGTATAGTGAGATAAGTTCGCTTTTTGATATACCTGTTGCCTCGTGAACGTCACTAACTTTTTTACGTTGTTTTGCCAATATGACACGAAAATTATTATTCATATCGTCAACCCCTCTTTTAATTATTCTATGAAATAATTATCGCACAAAATAATAATATCCAATAAAAAATAAATTGTCAACAAAAAAATTATTCTTCGCGATAATTTTTTGTTGAGTATTCTGGAAGATAATTGTAAAATGAATATAAAGGAGGGATGGTTGTGATAAAAAATAATTTAGCAAATATCTTGAAGACAAAAGAAAAAACAGCTGCATGGCTATCGGTTAAAACTGGGATAACTCCAGCAGCCTTGTCTAAAATTGTTAATAACAGTAGTACAAAAATAGATTACATAACATTAAATAAAATTTGTTTGGCGTTAAAAATAGAGCCCAAGGATTTTTTTGACTTTTTACCCTATGATTATGAAGTAGAAAGTATGTACGAAAATAAAGATATAAAAGTTTCTCTAAAATCATTTGAATTAGATGAAAAACCGAACAGTTCTCAAATAGAGAGCTTAGATTTTTATCAGCATCAAGCTGATAATATAGATATTGAAGTTAGTTGTGATTTTGGGCTAGAAGTTAATTTTATGAATACCCCTATGGGAGATAATTATAGTATCTGGTATATCTCAGCTTACTTTTATGATTTGGATTATAATTCTTTTACTGTTAGCATAGATATTGACGATGATAGTATTGGTTTTCTAAAAAAATATATTGCACCTTATGATAAGGGAGAATTATTCAAAAAAATTAAGCGTGAAATAATTTCAAAAATTCAATCTAATTATTCTGATTGGTTCGAAAATCAATATGGAAAAGTTAGTAAAGAAGAATATGGATTTTTAAAATCATTAGATTGGTGGATTGGTGAAGGTACTCGAGTTTACAAAGTGAATGATGAAGAAATTCAAAAAATGATTGATATTGAAAATAAAGATTAACCCACGCGCCTATATAGGGTTTTATGCTCACATTTTCCAACATTTCAAAATCTGAAAGATAGGTTTTTCTAGGTTTTCTTTCAAGTTTTCTGCGTGCTACACCTTAAAAAATGTCTAGTTTTGTCTAGTTTTGTAAATACGCCTTTCAATGTGTTTCAGCAAATTAGTATTTTTTAGTAAATTGCGCGTGATACAAAATTATCTCACCCTTACCATTTCATAAAGGCGCTCAAATGCTTTGTATAGCGTTTTAACCTCAATCAATATAAATAGACTATCTACCCCAAATAAACGAAAATAGGGGCTTTCTCGTAAGCCTCAGCATGATATAAACCTAATAATTCAAAATCTTTTTAATAACGGCTTGCCTGCTGATGTTTAGAAAGGTTTTTATCATGAAAATCAAACCAATTACAAAGAAAAACGGTACTATCGTGTACCGAGCTAATGTTTACTTAGGTACTGATCAGGTAACGGGTAAGAAAGCTAAAACAAGCGTAACAGGTAGGACAAGAAAAGAGGTTAAGCAAAAAGCAAAGCACGCGCAAGATGAATTCATTTCTAATGGCTACACGGTTACTAAAGTTGTGCCAATAAAGAATTATCAAGAATTGGCTGAGTTATGGCTAGAAAGTTACCAGCTTACGGTAAAGCCTCAGACATTCATAGCAACTAAGAGAATGCTCTATAATCACTTAATACCAGTCTTTGGCGCTTTGAAATTAAATAAGCTATCTGTTAGCTATATTCAAGGTTTTATTAATGATTTATCTAGAGAGTTGGTACATTATGGCGTTGTCCACTCTATCAATAGGCGTGTCTTACAATATGGGGTATCTCTCCAGTTATTGCCATTCAATCCTGCGCGTGATGTTATATTGCCTAAAGTACCAAAAAGGGAAAATAAGGCTATTAAGTTCATAGCTCCAGAAGATTTAAAAGCGTTAATGACTTACATGGAAAAGCTAGCCAATAAGAAATTTAGCCATTTCTTTGATTATGTCTTATACAGCGTTTTACTTGCTACTGGTTGCCGTTTTGGGGAAGTAGTAGCCATAGAATGGTCTGATATTGACCTAGATAACGGTACTATTAGCATAACCAAGAATTACAGTAGGTTATTAAAGTTAATTGGTACGCCAAAAAGTAAAGCAGGGGTAAGGGTCATAAGCATAGACAAGAAAACAATCAATCTGCTACGCCTTTACAAGAATAGGCAACGACAATTATTTATAGAGACTGGGGCGCGTGTTTCTGCTGTGGTGCTTGCGACCGCTACGAAAGAATACCAAAACATGGCGACTAGACAGGACAGTCTGGACAGGCGGTGTGCTGAAATTGCTATCCCTAGATTTACCTTTCACGCTTTCCGACACACTCACGCTAGTTTATTGCTCAATGCTGGTATCAGCTATAAAGAATTACAATATCGTCTAGGTCATGCTACTTTAGCTATGACTATGGATATTTACGGACACCTATCAAAAGACAAAGAAAAAGAGGTTGTTTCCTATTACGAAAAAGCCATAAATTCTTTATAAGTCCACAAAAAGGTGAACAAATTTATATTTTAGAACTCATAGGCTAATTGAAAAGCCTATTAAATCAACGATTACAGACGATAAAGGAGACAATCATGACATTTGAAGAGATTTTACCGGGGCTAAAGGCCAAGAAGAAATACGTTCGTACAGGCTGGGGTGGGGCTGAAAATTATGTCCAGCTCTTTGACACCATTGAGGTCAATGGGCAAAAGCTGGAAGCAACGCCCTACTTTCTCATCCATGTGACGGGTGAGGGAGAGGGCTTCTCCATGTGGAGCCCGACGCCGTGCGATGTGCTGGCGACAGATTGGGTGGAAGTCCATGACTAAAACAGTCCTCGTAACAGGTGTCTCCTCAGGCATCGGTCTGGCTCAAGCTCAGCTATTTTTAGAAAATGGCTGGACAGTTTATGGGGTGGACTGTGTTCTTGCTCCTGACTTGCAGGGAGACTTTCATTTTTTGCGGCTGGATCTGACAGGTGATGTGGCAGGAGTTGTGGATTTTTGTCCCTGTCCAGATGTGTTGTGCCTGACAGCGGGGGTCTTAGACGATTATAAGCCTCATCTGGAGACGACGGAGGCGGACATGGCGCGGATTTTTGCGACCAATGTTTTCAGTGTGACACGGTTGGTCAGTCTCTATCTGCCTCAGATGGTGGCGAGTCAGTCAGGGATCATCATCACCATGTGTTCCATTGCGAGTTTTCTAGCAGGGGGGGTGGTTCTGCTTACACGGCTAGCAAACACGCCCTTGCAGGCTTTACCAAACAGCTGGCTCTTGACTACGCTCGGGATGGGGTTCAGGTCTTTGGCATTGCCCCAGGAGCGGTGCAGACAGCCATGACGCAGGCAGACTTTGAACCGGGAGGTCTAGCTAGCTGGGTCGCAGATCAAACCCCTATCGGTCGCTATACCCAGCCTCTGGAAATCGCAGAGCTGACCCTCTTTCTCGCCTCTGGCAAAGCCCAATCCATGCAGGGAGAGATTATACGCATTGACGGCGGCTGGGGGTTGAAATAATGCTAAGGATTGCTTTTTAATTACAGAAAATATGGTATAATAGTATTTATAAAGGAGCCGGACGAAACTGAAGTCTGGCTGAGACGAGCAGTGCGATGACGAAATCTTGAAGGAAAAAGATTGTCTACGAGGTTTTAGAGCTGTGCTGTTTCGAATGGCTCCAAAACAATAGAGTAGGATTGGCGAGATTACTGCTCGTTTTAGAGCTGTGCTGTTTCGAATGGCTCCAAAACCCTTCGGTACGGCAACATAGCCAGAAAGCTGTTTTAGAGCTGTGCTGTTTCGAATGGCTCCAAAACTATGACGGATGCTGAGATTGCCAGAGAGATGTTTTAGAGCTGTGCTGTTTCGAATGGCTCCAAAACCTATCCATGCTCATACCTTGCCACCTCCCTGTTTTAGAGCTGTGCTGTTTCGAATGGCTCCAAAACTAATGGACTCCCTATGCATCCGAAGCCTGAGTTTTAGAGCTGTGCTGTTTCGAATGGCTCCAAAACTAGGTATTCCTAAAAGGTCGCCCGACTTCTGTTTTAGAGCTGTGCTGTTTCGAATGGCTCCAAAACGACTGCCTAACGATGACCGTGACTGGTCGCGTTTTAGAGCTGTGCTGTTTCGAATGGCTCCAAAACCACAGAGCTTAATAACAGCGTCAATCAATCGTTTTAGAGCTGTGCTGTTTCGAATGGCTCCAAAACAAGAATGAGTAAAGGAGAAATTACTTATTAGTTTTAGAGCTGTGCTGTTTCGAATGGCTCCAAAACTGGTCTGGTTCTGGCTATTGCTGGAACCTTGTTTTAGAGCTGTGCTGTTTCGAATGGCTCCAAAACGGCTGCCGAGAAGGTCAATGAGCCTGCTATGTTTTAGAGCTGTGCTGTTTCGAATGGCTCCAAAACCTATATTGAGTCAAGGAAGTGGACTTACCTGTTTTAGAGCTGTGCTGTTTCGAATGGCTCCAAAACACAGCCAATATCATTCTTGACGACAGTATAGTTTTAGAGCTGTGCTGTTTCGAATGGCTCCAAAACAAGATTATGGTACAGATTTACCTAAAAGCAGTTTTAGAGCTGTGCTGTTTCGAATGGCTCCAAAACCTTTTAAACAATTGGATTTCACTGCACAAAGTTTTAGAGCTGTGCTGTTTCGAATGGCTCCAAAACATGGAATGGACATCGAAGAACTTCAAATTGGTTTTAGAGCTGTGCTGTTTCGAATGGCTCCAAAACTGCCTCCATGTTGGAGATTTTCGGAGATTTGTTTTAGAGCTGTGCTGTTTCGAATGGCTCCAAAACGAAATGAATAAGCTAAATGCCTTAATCAAAGTTTTAGAGCTGTGCTGTTTCGAATGGCTCCAAAACAAAATAGCCTGACCAGACGCTGACAGTGTTGTTTTAGAGCTGTGCTGTTTCGAATGGCTCCAAAACGGTCATCGTTAGGCAGTCCATGCCGAAGAGTTTTAGAGCTGTGCTGTTTCGAATGGCTCCAAAACTTTCGGCAAAGGCTGGCAAGTTAACGTATAGTTTTAGAGCTGTGCTGTTTCGAATGGCTCCAAAACATGCCAAGTTGGTATCCACCTATACGACCAGTTTTAGAGCTGTGCTGTTTCGAATGGCTCCAAAACTCTGATTTTCCTAGTAATTCGTCCACATACGTTTTAGAGCTGTGCTGTTTCGAATGGCTCCAAAACCCAGGAGCGGTCATCTTCTACAACATCAGCGTTTTAGAGCTGTGCTGTTTCGAATGGCTCCAAAACCGCAGGGCTAACCCAAAGATTATCCAGTTTGTTTTAGAGCTGTGCTGTTTCGAATGGCTCCAAAACGCTGCCTAACGGCGCAACCTTAAAGCTCAGTTTTAGAGCTGTGCTGTTTCGAATGGCTCCAAAACGGATATTTTAGGCCATATTGTTGCTGATATGTTTTAGAGCTGTGCTGTTTCGAATGGCTCCAAAACTTCAGTTTGCTCAGAAACTCCGGTATCACCGTTTTAGAGCTGTGCTGTTTCGAATGGCTCCAAAACTTCAATCATTAACGCAGAATCAATGACCATGTTTTAGAGCTGTGCTGTTTCGAATGGCTCCAAAACAGACCTGATTCTACTAAATGGAGTTACGGAGTTTTAGAGCTGTGCTGTTTCGAATGGCTCCAAAACGACAGACTTCTCAAGCCTCGTCACCCGTGAGTTTTAGAGCTGTGCTGTTTCGAATGGCTCCAAAACAGAGGATAGAAATGACCATACAATCAACGCGTTTTAGAGCTGTGCTGTTTCGAATGGCTCCAAAACGTATTTTGTGTTGGATAACGCAAAGATACTGTTTTAGAGCTGTGCTGTTTCGAATGGCTCCAAAACTTATCGATGTGTATTTTAACTATTCTTTTAGTTTTAGAGCTGTGCTGTTTCGAATGGCTCCAAAACATATAAGGTTGCATATAAACAATTACAAGGTTTTAGAGCTGTGCTGTTTCGAATGGCTCCAAAACTCTAACACTGAGCTGGCAACAGCCAATAACGTTTTAGAGCTGTGCTGTTTCGAATGGCTCCAAAACTGAATACACCATTTAAGGGGGCGATTTGGTGTTTTAGAGCTGTGCTGTTTCGAATGGCTCCAAAACGAACCTGCTAAAAAACACCGAAACAATGTCGTTTTAGAGCTGTGCTGTTTCGAATGGCTCCAAAACCCATTGTAAAAGAGCAAATGCGTCCTGTTCGTTTTAGAGCTGTGCTGTTTCGAATGGCTCCAAAACACAATATTGCTGGCTACTTGAAAGAGGCTTTGTTTTAGAGCTGTGCTGTTTCGAATGGCTCCAAAACTCCCGATAACGATATAAGAATCTATGTTTAGTTTTAGAGCTGTGCTGTTTCGAATGGCTCCAAAACTTACCCTATATGACGATATTCGTGTTTATAGTTTTAGAGCTGTGCTGTTTCGAATGGCTCCAAAACGCCGTGGGAAGAAAGTTTACGTCATTTATGTTTTAGAGCTGTGCTGTTTCGAATGGCTCCAAAACCCTTTGGGCAACTTGACAGAGATACCATTAGTTTTAGAGCTGTGCTGTTTCGAATGGCTCCAAAACCGTTATTTATGGTTGATTTACGATTTGCTTGTTTTAGAGCTGTGCTGTTTCGAATGGCTCCAAAACTTCTTTCTGACTATCTGAACTGTGTTACCTGTTTTAGAGCTGTGCTGTTTCAAATAGCTGTACATTAATGCTAGCGAGTTTTTGTCTCTCCATAGTCTGAAGAGGCAAGGTTAGAGTGAGTTGGGCTATGAAGTGTTCGATTTGCTGGGAATTGGGGATTGAAATGACAAAATATCTTGAAATTGGCTTTGGCAACCGTTGGTTCATGAGGACAGAATTTGAGGCAAGCGATGGTACAGAGTACGAGGTAAAAGGCTGGGTCAGACCCATAGCACCTCAGTCTATTTACCTTCGTTTTTGGATTGGCTCCCGTGTCTTTATTTGGGATAGTAAAGATGGGATAAAATGCGGTCTAAAGTCGCGTAACTCTCTAAAGTTCATCTTAGGTCTTCGCTCCAAGGCCACTACCCAACCTTAAAGAAACCTTATCAGACTTTTTTGATGGGTAGACTTTTTGCTTTATTTTTGATAGATTAGTATTAGAAAAATAAAACAAAAAGGAGACGCTGATGTCTGATAAAAAAAGTGTATATAGCTTAGCAACAGCTTATGTTGCTGTCATGTTATTGAGTTTTATCTACAATCTCCACATCAAAAGAATTTCCTATCAGGATAGTGGGTTTATTGTAGCTGAGATTCCGTTCTTGCTAGTATTGGTTGCTATGACGAGTTGGTATGTTTGGAAGCATCACGAAAGATTGACTTTGCCGAACGACATCTCTCCTCAGCGCCATTATTTTTTGAGTGGTTTTTTACCGCTAGTGGTGACCTTGATTCTTGTGTGGCTGGGGCAATCTCAATTTAACGTCGCTGTTTTATTGCCTCTTGTTGGAACGTTATTAGTTGGTTTCGGCGAGGAATTTCTCTTCAGAAGAGTGCTTTTGCCTTATTTTCTAAAACAGTTTCCAACTCGAAAAGCTATTATTTATTCGGCACTAGCATTTGGTGCCTTCCATGCCATCAACATTTTTGCCGGTAGCGATATTAAGGCAGTCGTTGCCCAAGTCATTATGACGACTGTACTTGGATTTTACTATGCCCACCTCTACTTGTTTACGCAAAAAATTGCTTGGTGTGCAGTGGATCATGGGCTATGGGACTATATTGTTTTTAACAAAACAGCAGCTTCAACGCCCCTGTTCATGTGGCTGTTGATTGCACAATTGCTACTTCGCATTGTGCTGACCATCATCATGGCACGACGAGTGGCAAAAATCACTAAATGATAACAAATTAAAGAGGAGAAATGATGAAACTAGGATTACTCGGCACAGGCATGATTGTTAAGGAGGTCTTACCTGTTTTAACGACGATTGAGGGCATTGAGCTTGGGGGGATTTTGTCCACGCCACGCAGTTTGGCGACTGCTCAGGAGCTGGCTGGCCAGTATGGGATACCGCTTGCGACCAGCGACTACCAAGACCTCCTGACCAGCTCTGCCATTGACACCATCTACATCGGCACGCCCAATCACACCCACTACGACTATGCCCGTCAGGCACTTCTGGCAAGCAAGCACGTCATCTGCGAGAAGCCTTTTACCCTGCGTGCGCACGAGTTGGAGGATTTGGTGGCCATAGCTGAGCAGCGCAAGCTCTTTTTGCTAGAAGCCATTACCAACCAGTATCTGGGGAATTTCCAGTACATGAAAGAGCGGCTTGCCCAGCTGGGGGACATCAAAATCGTGACCTGCAACTACTCTCAGTATAGCTCCCGCTATGATGCCTTTAAGCGAGGGGAAATTGCTCCAGCTTTCAACCCAGAGATGGGTGGCGGGGCTCTTCGTGACTTAAATATCTACAACATTCATCTGGTCGTGGGGCTTTTTGGCAAGCCCCTGTCAGCCACCTATCTGCCAAATATGGAGCGGGGCGTGGACACGTCAGGTATTTTGACCATGAATTACGGGCAGTTCAAGGCAGTCTGTATCGGGTCAAAAGATAGCTCAGCGGTCATCAGCTCCACCATCCAAGGTGATAAGGGATCGCTGATGGTAAATGGGGCAACCAACGCCATGCCATCAGTTACCCTAACCCTCAATGGGCAGGATAGCCAGACCAGTGACCAAAACAGCCCTCATCATCGCATGTATGCCGAGTTTGTGGCTTTTGAAGAGATGATTCGCACAGGGGATACCACTGTAGCTAAGTCTTCCCTCGATCATAGCCGAGCTGTGATGGCAGTCTTGGAGATGGCGACAAGTGCGAACGGTTAGTCATTCTTTACCTCTTTTTGCTTTACCTTTCAATCACAAAGGCGTATGATAAAGCCATCAATTAATGAAAGAGGTGTTTATCATGGTAGATACACAAGTGATTCGAGACGCCTTGCGCCTCTTGGAAGACCTACAAAGTCAGTTTGCAACAACGGCACCAAATTCTTACGATGACCGTCGTATGCGCGAATTGCTGGATGAGGTACTAGCTATTGTTCGAAAAAGCAAAACAGCAGACAATAAGGTTCTGATTGCTCTTGAGCGTTTTCATAAGAGTTTTTCGGTTTCAGTTGGGCTAGGGGCGGCAGAGCTGACTGAACCTGCTAGGCAAGCTTGGCGAGCCTACGATGCCTTTCACATGGATCAGGTACAAGGCAATCTTCACCTTTACGGTATCGGGATTGGTATCTAGCTTAACACTTTCACTATTTTATGGTATAATGCAAGAGGCTGGGGCAAAAGTCCTAGTTTCTGCATTTTTTATTATAACCAACTAAACAAAACGCAGTGGTTGGGAGTAACTCTCACTGGCTTTGCCAGTTTTAGAGTTGCCCCTGCACAGTTCATTAGGCGCTTTAGCGCCAATGAACCACTGCTAGCGGGCTCTAATACGCTGATTTTATCAGTTTTTACAGCCCTAACGAATGAGGGAAATGTCTTTCCCAAATTTCCAACCTCAAACAGTCATTTTCCTGACCGTTTGAGCTATGCGGAGGTGGGACGACGAAATCGAATTCTTGCGAACTACCGATTTCTGTTTCACTTTCACTCTCTAATTTTATACAGAATTGAGAAACACACATGTCAAATTACGCTATTATCCTCGCAGCGGGTAAAGGAACCCGCATGAAGTCTGATTTGCCCAAGGTCTTGCACAAGGTGGCAGGGATTTCCATGTTGGAGCATGTTTTTCGTGCGGTATCAGCCATCCAGCCTGCAAAGATTCAGACCATTGTCGGTCACAAGGCAGAGCTGGTCGAAGCAGTCTTGGCTGGGCAGTCTGACTTTGCCCTGCAAAGCGAGCAGTTAGGGACAGGGCATGCGGTCATGATGGCAGATCCTGCCTTGGCAGGACTGGAAGGGCATACCTTGGTCATTGCAGGAGATACCCCCTTGATTACAGGAGAGAGCCTGCAAAATCTCATCAATTTCCACATCAGCCACAAAAACGTCGCAACGATTTTGACTGCTCAAGCGGACAATCCTTTTGGATACGGACGGATTATCCGCAATACCGACGGCGAAGTCCTCAAGATTGTCGAGCAAAAAGACGCCAACGACTTCGAGAAGCAAATCAAGGAAATCAACACAGGAACCTATCTCTTTGACAATAAACGCCTCTTTGAAGCCCTGAAGGAGCTCAATACAGATAACGCTCAAGGCGAGTACTACCTGACCGATGTGATTTCTATCTTCCGTCAGGCAGGTGAGAAGGTCGGCGCTTATGTCTTGCGGGACTTTGATGAGAGCCTAGGGGTCAATGACCGCATTGCTCTGGCGACAGCGGAACAAGTCATGCGCAAACGCATCAACGCCTCCCACATGGTGAATGGCGTAACCTTCACCCAACCTGATGCGACCTATATTGATATTGATGTCACGATTGGAGCAGAAGCGGTTATCGAGGCCAATGTCGTTCTCAAGGGACAGACCACCATCGGTGAGCGGGCAGTATTGACCAATGGCACACGGGTGGTGGACAGCCAGATTGGTGCCGATGTAGTGATTAGCAATTCTGACATTGAGCATGCGGTCATCGCAGATTATGTCACCGTCGGCCCTTATGCCCACATTCGCCCAGATTCTAGTCTTGCGACAGGCGTTCATATCGGCAACTTCGTCGAGGTTAAGGGATCGTCTATCGGAGAAAATAGCAAAGCAGGCCACCTGACCTATATTGGCAATGCAGAGGTTGGGTCAGATGTCAATTTCGGTGCAGGCACTATCACGGTCAACTACGATGGCAAGCATAAATTTAAGACGGTGATTGGCAATAACGTCTTTATCGGCAGCAATTCGACCTTGATTGCTCCCTTGACGATCGAAGACAATGCCCTGACAGCGGCTGGATCCACCATTACCAAGGATGTGGGTACAGACACAGTTGCTATCGGACGGGCTCGTCAGGAAAATAAAGATGGCTACGCCAAACGCCTACCCCATCACCCAACCAGCAAATAAGCTCTGCCATTTCTCAACCAATAGGAGACAGCATGGAATTTGAAGAAAAAACTCTCCATCGGGAGACCATTTTTGAAGGTCATATCTTTACTGTAGCGGTTGATGATGTCGAACTGCCAAACGGGCTGGGTCAGACCAAGCGGGAGCTGATTTTCCATAAGGGTGCAGTCTGTGTGCTTGCGGTGACGCCAGAGGAGAAAATCATCCTCGTCAAGCAGTATCGCAAGGCGATAGAGAGCATTAGCTACGAAATCCCAGCAGGTAAGCTGGAAGTCGGTGAGGCGGGTAGCGAAGCAGCGGCAGCCCTGCGCGAGCTGGAAGAAGAGACAGGCTATACCGGTCAGCTGGACTATCTCTATGCCTTTTACTCAGCGATCGGCTTTTGCAATGAAAAGCTGACCCTGTATCTGGCGACGGATTTGGTCAAGGTAGACAATCCCCGTCCAAAAGATGCGGACGAGACCATTGATCTCTTGGAGTTGACCTATGATGAGTGCATGGAGATGGTGCGGTCTGGTCAGATTGTCGATGCCAAGACCATCATTGCTCTTCAGCATTATGCCTTAACACAGGGAGGTCGTCATGGGTAAGCCACTGTTGACCGATGACATGATTGCAGAGGCGCAAAAAGAAGCGAACTGGGACAAGCACACAGAGGTATCAGCTGATCGGGCAACTGGTCAGATTTACAAAAGCCGGCGGATTGAAAACACCAAGCGAGGACTTGTTCGTGCCAAACTCAATCGCCTGCTTGTGGTTGTGATTTTGCTGATACTCGCACTAATTTACGCCATGTTCAAGTTATAGGAGAAAATGATGACCATTGGAATTATTGCAGCCATGCCACAAGAGCTGGCTGAGTTGTTGTTGCATCTGGATAATCGCTTAGACGAGACGGTTCTTGGACGCACCTACCACACAGGTCGCCTCTCTGGTCAATCTGTCGTTCTGGTGCAATCTGGCGTCGGCAAGGTCATGTCAGCCATGTCAGTCGCTGCTTTGGCAGACCATTTTGGGGTGACTGCCGTCATCAATACTGGCTCAGCCGGTGCTGTTGCCCAAGGTCTTGCGGTCGGTGACGTTGTTTTGGCTGACCAGCTGGTCTACCACGATGTCGATTTGACTGCTTTTGGTTATGCCTACGGTCAGATGTCTGGGCAACCCCTTTATTTCGACACGGACGAGCGTTTGCGGTCGGCTTTTTCAGAGGCCATAGCGGAGCAGGATTTGACGAGCAGGGTTGGTCTGATTGCGACAGGAGATAGCTTTATTGCTAGCTCAGCCATCATCCAAGAGATTAAAGCACATTTTCCGCAGGTTTTGGCAGTGGAGATGGAAGGGGCTGCTATCGCCCAGGCAGCTCATAGCCTTGATTTACCAGTGCTTGTGGTGCGTGCCATGAGTGATACAGCAGATCATGAGGCCAATATCAGCTTTGATACCTTTATCATCGAGGCGGGAAAACGTTCTGCCCAGATGGTTTTAGCAGGTCTGGCCAAGCTCTAATATTAAAAATTCATGACAAGGGCTTTTTTTCCGAAAGACTGACACAAAATGATGACATTTTGTGTTTTTTTGTGGTATAATAAGCTAGAATAAGACTATATAAATAAAGTCTTTTATTAAAGTGTTGAAACGGAGAGGTCGAGTTAATGGCTAGAAATGGCTTTTTTACAGGATTAGATATAGGAACCAGCTCGATTAAGGTACTCGTTGCAGAGTTCGTTAATGGTCAGATGAATGTGATTGGGGCTAGTAATGTTCCAAGTGCAGGTGTTAAAGATGGTATCGTGATTGATATTGAAGCAGCAGCAGCAAGCGTGCGTGAGGCGATTGAGCAAGCTGAAGAAAAAGCAGGCGTATCGATTGATAAGGTCAGTGTTGCCCTTCCTGCTCAACAGATTCAGATGGAGCCAACGCAGGGCATGATTCCCATCGCAGGTAGCAGCAAAGAAATCAGAGATGAAGATGTTGAGAATGTTATCAAATCTGCTTTAATGAAAAATGTCGCCCCTGAACGTGAGGTTATCTCATTGATTCCAGAGGAGTTTACGATTGATGGTTTCAAAGGGATTCGTGACCCTCGTGGGATGATGGGAATTCGTCTTGAGATGAGAGGGACACTTTACACAGGACCGTCAACAGTTCTTCATAACCTACGCAAGGCCATCGAACGTGCTGGTCTGAAACTTGAACACACGGTAATTTCTTCTTTAGCCTTGACCGGTGCGATTTTGAACGAAGGCGAACGCGAATTCGGTGCAACTGTTATCGATATGGGGGCTGGACAGACAACCATTTCTGTCATAAAAAATCAACAATTGCAGCATAATGAAGTCTTCCATGAGGGAGGCGACTATGTGACAAAGGATATTTCCAAAGTTCTGAAAACGTCTATTCAGACAGCTGAAACCTTGAAATTTAACTTTGGCAGTGCTGATTTAGAAACGGCTAGTCAAACAGATGTTGTACAGGTTGATGTTGTCGGTTCATCACAACCGCTTGAGGTCACAGAACACTATTTGGCTGAGATTATTGTTGCCCGCATTCGTCATATTTTAGACCGCGTTTATCAGACGCTTAATCAGGCGCGTTTACTTGACATGCCTGGTGGGATAGTTGTGACAGGCGGTGGTGCTATTTTACCAGGTGTGTCTGACTTAGCTCAACAAATTTTCGGTGTTCCTGTGAAGCTTCATATCCCACATCAGGTTGGTGTTCGCAATCCGATATTTTCAACGGTTATCAGCTTGGTTGAGACAGTTGGTCAGATGAGTGATGTTGATATCATTGCTCAGGCGGCCGTATCAGGTGAAGAGTTGCTGAGACGTAAACCAATTGAGGTGACGACTTCACCCTCAACAGTGGAACGTTTAGCAAGCAAAATCTTGCCGATAGAGCCTGCTGTTGCCGAACAAGACAGTGCACAGTCTGACTATTCAGCAACGGAAGAAACGGCGGCACCTAAGAAAAAACTAGGGGACCGTTTCAGAGGACTTTTTGACAATCTCCATCTATTTGATTAAAAGCAGTAAACGAGGTGAATTATGGTATTTTCATTTGATGCGGCATCTGTTCAAGGTGCAGTGATTAAAGTTATCGGTGTTGGTGGTGGCGGTGGCAATGCCATCAACCGTATGATTGATGAAGGTGTAGCAGGCGTGGAGTTTATTGCAGCGAATACTGATATTCAAGCACTCAGCTCGTCTAAGGCTGAAACGGTTATTCAACTTGGGCCAAAATTGACCCGTGGTTTGGGTGCAGGCGGTCAGCCTGAAGTAGGTCGCAAAGCGGCTGAAGAAAGTGAAGAAGTTTTGACAGATGCCCTTGCAGGTGCAGATATGGTCTTTATCACAGCTGGCATGGGCGGTGGCTCAGGTACAGGTGCTGCACCAGTTATCGCACGTATTGCAAAGAGCTTGGGAGCTTTGACTGTTGCGGTTGTGACACGTCCCTTTGGATTTGAGGGCAACAAGCGGAGCACCTTTGCCATTCAAGGGATTGAAGAACTGCGTGAACAAGTTGACACTTTGTTGATTATTTCAAACAATAACTTGCTTGAAATCGTGGACAAGAAGACACCGCTCTTAGAAGCGCTTAGTGAAGCAGACAATGTTCTTCGCCAAGGTGTGCAAGGGATCACTGACCTCATTACCAGTCCAGGCCTCATTAACCTTGACTTTGCCGACGTTAAAACAGTCATGGCAAATAAAGGGAATGCCCTCATGGGTATCGGTATCGGTACTGGGGAAGAGCGCATTGTCGAGGCAGCTCGCAAGGCAATTTACTCTCCGCTTCTTGAGACAACAATTGATGGTTCAGAGGATGTTATCGTCAACGTGACCGGTGGTCTTGACATGACCTTGACAGAAGCAGAAGAAGCTTCTGAAATCGTTGGTCAAGCAGCTGGCAACGGTGTAAACATCTGGTTGGGCACGTCGATTGATGAGAGCATGCGCGATGAAATCCGTGTGACTGTTGTAGCGACAGGTGTTCGCAAAGACAAGGTGAACCAAGTGGCGGGTTTTAATCGTGGACCACGGACATTTGGAGCTCGTCCTGTAGCTCAACAACCAGGTGCCAACTACACAGGTGAACAAGTTAATCGTACAGAACGTTCAACTTTTGATTTGCCTACTAATCGTGAAACAACAGAAACCTTTAGCTCATCAAGACAACAAGGGCAGCACAGTCCAGAAGAATCACCTTTTGGTAACTGGGACTTGAAGCGTGACAATATCGCTCGTCCAAAAGAAGGTCAATTGGACAGTCAATTGTCTGTTTCAACTTTTTCAGACCGCTTTGATGGGGATGACGAGCTAGAGACTCCACCATTCTTCAGAAATCGCTAAACATGACACGGCTACAAACAGAACAGGTCAATCGAGCTGTCCGCTCCGCTATGGAGCGAGCTGGTCGAGCTGATCACGTCACAGTCGTGGCTGTGAGCAAGTATATGGATGTAGAAACCACACAAGATCTTATCAACACGGGCGTTCGCCATTTGGGTGAAAATCGTGTTGATAAGTTTCTTGATAAATACCAGCAGATACATCATCCAGACCTCACATGGCATTTTATCGGTAGTCTTCAACGTCGTAAAGTTAAAGATGTGATTGATTACATTGATTATTTTCATGCCCTTGATAGCCTAACCTTGGCTCAAGAGATTCAAAAGCGGGCCTCGAAAGTGGTGAAATGCTTTCTTCAGGTTAATATCTCAGGTGAAGAGAGTAAGCACGGTTTTACGCCTCAGGAGGTTTTAGAGGCCTTGCCGACAATCGCAGAGCTGGATAAAATTGAGGTTGTTGGTTTGATGACCATGGCGCCTTTTGAAGCCAGCCCTAACCAACTCCATCAGATTTTTGCAGCGACACGACAGCTGAGAGACCAATTACAAGACAAACAATTAAAGAATATGCCATTGACTGAATTAAGCATGGGAATGAGTGGTGATTTTGCCATCGCTATTCAAGAAGGTGCTAGTTTTGTCCGTATTGGCTCTTTATTCTTTGAGTAAAGGAGAAACCTATGGCATTTCGCGATAGATTTAGCAAAATTATCTCTTATTTTGATACCGATGATGTCAGTGACACTGAAACAGATGTTGATGTAGTGGAACCTGATATTCAACCAAGGCAGGAGGTTAATTTGCCAGAAAAACAAGAAAACGTGAGTTCAAATCGCCCGAAAGCACCAACGACAAAGCCGACTCGTCAGTATCCATCAGCATCAGCAAATTCTCGTTCAGTTGACGATGCTGGACGTGAAGGTAGAGAGCGACTAGTAGGTCCTCGCTTACCAGAGCGACCACAGGCACCTACAAGTAAACCGAGCCAGCCGATTATTCGTCCAAAAGAACAGACGATTAAGCCAGGTCAAACTCAAATCGCTATCAAGCACCCCTTGCGCTATGAAGATGCATCTGCGATTGCAGATGCCTTCACACAGGGGCAATGTCTGCTTGTTGATTTTGAGTATATGCAGGACGATGCGCAAGCGCGTCGTTGTATTGACTTCTTGACAGGTGCTTGTGTCGTTGCTAATGGTACCTTGCAGAGGGTTGGGGCAACCATGTTTTTGCTCACTCCTGAAAATGTTGTTGTTACCATGGAAAATGTTCTATCATCACATCAAGGGATACAAGAAGTTAACTACGATTACGACATGAAGAGGCGATAACGATGGGGCTAGTGATTCGATTTCTACTCTTGACCTTGTCTCTTTACTCTAAATTATTCATTGCGTATGCACTTTTATCATGGCTTCCAAGCTTGTATGACAGCGCAGTGGGACGTTTTGTTCGCTTTCTTGTCGATCCGGTTTTAGCACCGCTTCGTCGGTTCAACTTGCAGTTTGGTGGATTAGACTTTACCGTTTTTCTTGCCCTATTGTTGATTGAGCTTGCCTCTAGTTTCTTATCTTCGTTTTTATATTAAATGGCAAAGCAACTTTATCAACATTTTAATCCTAGCGAATATGAGACTGTCGAGAAGATACTGGACTTAGTCGATCGCTTAGAGACCTATTACTGTCATCAGCTAACGGGGTTTCTTGACCCTAGACAGCAAGAGATTGCTCACAGTATTTTAAGACAAGCTGGGGTCAGGTATTATTCTAGCCAGGACTATTATCCTCTGGAGCAGGCACGCTTTATTTTAGCGCCGGATTATTACCAGTTGGAGTTGACGGATTTTGAGATGGCTCTAGTCGAGATTTCCTATCATGGCAAATTTGCCCAGCTCAGCCATTCCCAAATACTGGGCTCTCTGCTAAACGGTTTAGGATTGAAGCGTCAGGTGATTGGCGACATCATCGTTGCAAAGGGTTATGCTCAAGTTGTCCTAGACCAGCAGATGGCTGATTATGCTGTTCGAGAGACAAGAAAGATGGCAAGAACAGGTGTGCAATTACGCCAAATTGACTTTGAACAGCTGATAAGGTCTGAAGAAAAAACTGCAACAACTCTTTATCTAGTTTCTAGTTTGCGCTTGGATAAACTGGTGGCTCTCTTGACTGGTCAGTCCCGTCAACAAGCGCAGGTGATGATTACCAGTGGTAAAGTTAAGGTTAATCATCGGGAGAGCTTAAAAGTCACGCAAGAGATTGCTATTGGAGATTTATTGAGTATTCGTGGTTCTGGTCGCTATCACTTGACAGAGCATATTGGTATCAGCAAAAGTGGTAAACATAAAGTCATGATTGCCAAAATAGTAAACAGTTAAGGAGGAACATGTGTTAACAGCACTTGATATTAAAGATAAAACATTTCGAAATGAATTTCGCGGTTATCATCGAGATGAGGTCAATGAATTTTTAGACATTGTCATCGATGATTATGAAACCCTAGTTCGCCTTAATCGGGAGCAGGAACAGCGTATCCGTGATTTGGAAGAAAAATTAGCCTACTTTGGGGATATGAAAGAATCTCTGACCCAGTCGGTTATACTGGCCCAAGAAACATCTGAAAAGGTAAAATTGTCTGCGCGTACAGAAGCGGATAACATCCTGAACAAAGCTACTCATGATGCCAAGCAGATGATTGAAGAAGCTAAAGTAAAAGCGAACCAACTGCTTAGAGATGCTTCAGATGACGCCAAGCGAGTGGCTGTTGAGACAGAAGATCTAAAACGCCAGACGCGCATTTTCCATCAACGTCTACAAGCTACAGTAGAAGCACAGCTGGGACTGGTCAATGCTCCTGAGTGGCAGGAGCTGTTGCAACCGACAGTGGTTTATCTGCAAAACTCTGATGCAGCCTTCAAGGAAGTGGTAGAAAAAGTACTTGGTGAGCATGTCCCTGAAATAGATGACACTGCCTCCATTGATGCGACACGCCAGTTTTCTCCAGAAGAAATGGCAGAGCTACAGCGCCGTATTGCAGAAGCTAACGCTCAGTTAGAACAGCAAGGACCAGTTCCTGATGGAACTGTCTCTGGTGACACTCAAACCTTCAAACTGAATATTTAAGCGACATAAAAACACGAACCAATCATGATATGCCAAGCGAGCAGGGGACGGTGCGAGCCCTGCTATCACTGATGATTGGTCCATCATTTTATAGCATTTTGACTGAATGTGAGTAGGTCAGAAGGTTTGGCTAACCTTACTAGCTACATAAGGGACAGAGTCTTTTGACCTGTCTGAAAAAAGGTGGTACCACGAGCTTTCGTCCTTTGAGATGAAGGCTTTTTTTCTTTTTGATAGTTTCTAAAGTAGTCCGAGATGGTAAGTAAACTAGTCTGGAAGTCTGTTTCTGAGAATGCTAAATTTCAGACTTCATTCGTGAGTTAAGAAGTATTGAGAGGCTTGCCTACCAAGGCTAAACCACTGATATAGCTGACCACAACCAAACTATCTCCTAGTCGGATTGCCCTTTAGGGCTCATCGACAATCGTGTAAAGCAACAGAAAGTGAGAACATTATGAAATTAAAAGAAACCCTTAACCTCGGTCAAACAGCCTTTCCTATGCGGGCTGGGTTGCCGACAAAAGAGCCTGAATGGCAAAAAGCTTGGGAAGAAGCCAAGATCTACCAACGCCGTCAGGAGTTAAATGCAGGAAAACCTGCCTTCCATCTCCATGATGGTCCTCCCTATGCTAACGGGAATATCCACGTTGGCCATGCTCTCAATAAGATTTCCAAGGACATCATCGTTCGTAGCAAGTCCATGTCAGGTTTTTCTGCTCCGTATGTTCCAGGTTGGGACACGCATGGTCTGCCGATTGAGCAGGTCTTGTCCAAACAAGGCGTTAAACGCAAGGAGTTAGATCTTGCTACTTATCTCGAAATGTGTCGTGACTATGCCCTGTCGCAGGTGGACAAACAACGAGAGGATTTCAAGCGTCTGGGCGTATCTGCAGACTGGGACAATCCTTATATCACTTTGACACCAGACTTTGAAGCCACTCAGCTCCGTGTCTTTGGTGCGATGGCGGACAAGGGCTATATTTACCGTGGTGCTAAGCCTGTCTATTGGTCATGGTCATCTGAGTCTGCTCTGGCAGAGGCAGAGATTGAATACCACGACCTCGACTCGACCTCGCTCTATTATGCCAATAAGGTCAAGGACGGCAAAGGCGTGCTGGATACGGATACCTACATCGTGGTCTGGACAACGACCCCATTTACCATCACAGCCTCTCGTGGCTTGACTGTCGGACCGGACATGGACTATGTGGTGGTACAGCCAGAAGCTTCTTCTAAAAAGTACCTCCTTGCTGAAGCCTTGGTTGACAAACTGGCAGACAAGTTTGGCTGGGACAGCTTTGCTATTATACAACAGCATAAGGGAGCAGAGCTGGAGTATATCGTGACCGAGCACCCGTGGGATGCCCAAGTGGATGAGCTGGTGATTCTGGGTGACCATGTGACGACCGAGTCTGGTACAGGTGTCGTCCATACGGCACCGAGCTTTGGTGAGGATGACTACAATGTCGGTGTCAAGTACGGTCTTGAGGTCTATGTGACGGTTGACGAGCGTGGGCTGATGAATGAGCTGGCGGGTCCTGATTTTGAGGGGCAGTTTTATGACAAGGTCGTGCCGGCGGTTGTGGAGAAGTTGGGTGATTTGCTTCTTGCCAAGGAAGTCATCAACCACTCTTACCCATTTGACTGGCGGACCAAGAAGCCGATTATCTGGCGGGCAGTACCGCAGTGGTTTGCTTCTGTGTCTAAATTCCGTCAGGACATCCTGGATAATATCGAGAAAACGACCTTCAACCCAAGTTGGGGTAAAACCCGCCTTTACAACATGATCCGTGACCGTGGGGATTGGGTGATCTCCCGTCAACGAGCTTGGGGTGTCCCGCTACCGATTTTCTACGCCGAAGATGGCTCACCAATCCTGAGCAAGGAAGTCACTGACCACGTGGCAGACCTCTTTGAAAAAGAAGGTTCGATTATCTGGTGGAAGCGTGATGCCAAAGACCTCCTGCCAGCAGGCTTTAGCCACCCAGGCTCACCAAACGGGGAGTTTACCAAGGAAACCGACATCATGGACGTCTGGTTTGACTCTGGTAGCTCTTGGAATGGGGTGATGAATGCCCGTGACAACCTTGCCTATCCAGCGGATCTTTACCTTGAAGGCTCAGACCAGTACCGTGGTTGGTTCAACTCGTCTCTAATCACTTCTGTCGCTGTCAATGGGCATGCGCCGTACAAGAGCATTCTCTCTCAAGGTTTTGTCCTTGATGGTAAGGGCGAGAAAATGTCCAAGTCCAAGGGCAATATTATCTCGCCAAACGATGTCGCTAAGCAATACGGGGCTGAGATTCTCCGCCTCTGGGTGACTTCGGTTGATACCTCAAACGACGTGCGGGTATCGATGGACATCCTCGGTCAGGTGTCTGAAACCTACCGTAAAATCCGCAATACCTTGCGTTTCCTACTGGCTAATACCAGCGATTTCAATCCTGCGACAGATACAGTCGCCTTTGATGACCTTCGTAGCGTTGACCAGTACATGACCGTAGCCTTTAATGCGCTTGTGGCAACTGTCCGTGCGGCCTATGACAGCTATGATTTTATGACCATCTATAAGAGCGTGGTCAACTTCATCACGGTTGAATTGTCCGCTTTCTATCTGGATTTTGCCAAGGATGTGGTCTATATCGAAGCGGAAAATAGCACAGCGCGTCGCCAGATGCAGACAGTCTTCTACGATATCTTGGTGAAGCTGACCCAGCTCTTGACCCCAATTTTACCGCACACCGCAGAGGAAATCTGGTCTTATCTGGAGCACGAGACCGCAGACTTTGTTCAGCTGACCGACCTGCCAGAGGCGGTTGAATATGACAATAGCGCCGCTATTTTAGCAGCGTGGACCGACTTTATGGACTTCCGCACCAGAGCCCAAAAAGCCTTGGAAGAAGCCCGCAATGAGAAAATCATCGGTAAATCGCTAGAAGCCCACCTTACGGCTCAAGTGACAGCCAGTGAAAAAGCAGCGCTGGAAGCCCTCAACTGTGATCTAGCCCAGCTTCTTATCGTCTCCAAGCTAACCCTTGTAGAAGCTACTGAAAACAACTTTAGTGTCGAGCGTGCTGCAGGTGAGGTCTGTCAGCGTTGCCGCCGCATTGATGAAACGACCAAAGAGCGTGCCTACGGTGCCACCATCTGTGACCACTGTGCCGCTATCATCGAAGCTGAATTTCCAGAAGCAGTCGCAGAAGGATTTGAAGGGTAAAATAAATAAAAATCAGAGAAATATTATTTCCCTGATTTTTGATATTAGATAGTAACTTTTTACAACACAATAGTTGCCTTGTTTATTGGTAAATAGAAAAATTTAATAGCTTTCTTCTTCGCGAACAGTATAAAATTGCCTGTTTGGTGACTCGAAACTAAAGTTTTTATAAGGTAGTTCGTTTAAGTCACTCACCGCTGGACTAATCGTTTTGACAAGTTGGTAAACCATCTCGATGTTATGAGTGAAAAAGAGCAAATTAGGCTGATTACCAAGCAACTCTGGCGAATACTGTTCAATGAAAGCTGTAGAATAGACCACAAAACTAGTTTGGCTATCCGGTGAGATTTTCATTTCAAATGTCGGAAACTCTAAGATGATATCTTCTTTGACAATGATAAATCCCATCTTACTCCAAAAATTTTTTTCGGCTTCAACATCTGCCACATAAATCATGGTTTTGTATGGATTATTAAACATCATTTCTCCTTTAATCTAGTAAAACTGTCGGTAAACATAAGGATTTTCTGGTGGTGATATGGCAGAGCTTTCTGTGATATCTAAGGCGGGCAGGTAAAAATCTAATCTTTGATTGTAAGCTTTAGTTAGCTGACCACTCACTTGTATCCAAGTATTATCATCATAACTCATTTCATTGCCTTTTGTCAAGAGACCATAAACACCCGAATCAGCGATGCAGTGAATAATGCCAAACCGAAAGAGATACTGCTGCCCTTCGGCTTCGGGGTCCTTGTAGACAAAACCTGAGTAACTGATTGTTTTCCCCATAAAGTAATCTGGGAAAAGGTAAATTAGCTCCATGACTTCCATGTAATTGTCATTGGTAATCGTAATATGGTTTCTCTGCTGGTAGCGCGAGAGGCTCTTTGCCATCTGGAGCTCGTAATTCTTTTTTGTAAAAAATAAGCTAGTATCTGGCTTTAAATACTGAATATCTGTACCATCAGCGCTTTGCAATTGGCTATCCGCATCAACTTCTGCCGCCAAGGGGAACTGATAGCCTTTGCTAGCGACGGTAGTGGCATCAAGAGTGACTGTTGGAATGAAAAAACCAATAAGTAAAGGAATAGCTAAAGTCAGCAGACTTCCCCAGCCCAGCTGTTTATGCTGATGCTTATCTAACTGTTTAACCCATATTATGAGTTGCACCACAGCTAAAATGAAGGAAATTCCCATTGACAAAAAGGCGAGATAAGTGTAGCGGGTATTGATGTATTGATCCAGTTTACCAGTCCAGTAAAGGTACATCCCCAACTCACAGTAACCTGCTAGAATAATAAAACGTTTCATCCAATGACCTCCAAGATAAGACAGTAGATTAAGACAACTCCCCCAGAAACACCGATAAATTGCCCAATGAAGCGCTTTTTGAAGACCCGAAACATGAGTAAGAGATTTTTTATATCGATGATTGGTCCAAAAAGTAAAAATGCAATAACAGGAGGAAGTCCAAAATTTGACATCAAGGAAGCCCCAATAAAGGCATCTGCTTCTGAACAGAGCGACATGACAAAAGCTAGCAGCATCATCAAGAGAATCGCTATCAGCGGATGATTATCAATAGCAAAGAATAACCGAGTAGGGATATAGATTTGCATGCTTGCGGCCAATAAGGCTCCAAAAACCAAGTAACGACCGACATCGAAAATCTCGTCAATAGCATGTGCCAGTGCGGCAAATACTTTTTGTGCGACACTTAGCTGACTATAGTGGTGTAGGTGGGGGATTTCTGCTTGCTTGTCTAGAATATCAGGTTCAAGAACAAAGCCAAGTAAAAGCCCCAAAACAATAGCGACCAGACTTGAGCCCAAGAAACGCAAGAACATGATCCTAAAAGAATGCCCGAAAGCCGAGTACGTTGCAAATAAGACGATGGGGTTAATAACAGGAGCTGTCGCCATAAAGGGAATAGCAGTGTAACTAGGGACCTTTTTTTTGAGAAAACGACCAACAATCGGCACAATACCACACTCACACGATGGAAAAACAAAACCGATAAAGGTACCAAAGATAATGCTAAGCACTTTGTTTTTTGGCAACCAAGATTGAAGACGGTCAGGGGTGACAAAGACATCGATAAAACCAGACAAAATAGCGCCTAAAAAGACAAATGGCAGAGCTTCAATAATGATTGATAAAAAAATGGCAAATAATTGTAAGACTGAATGGGGAAGTTGAGAAAAAATGGTCATAAAATGGACATCTCCTAGCCTCCTTATAATGATTAAACCTATTATACACTAAAAAAGGCTTGTTTAGCTAATAAAAGTTAAACTACTGAGAGAACACAGGGTCGAAAAGAACTATTAAAACGGATGAATGGACAGGTATCATGAATGCTGTTTTTTCTGCTTGAGTCAAAAGGAAGAGTATGCTATGTGAGGAATATTGCTTATTAGGACAGCTAACCTGATGGCAAGCGACAGTCAACGATTCAGCTTGTGGTAAAATAGGGGAGATTATTTTCAGATAGGATTTTGTTTGACAGGACTTATTTAATCTGCTAGACTATTGTTAATACTAGACGGAGGTAAGAGGACGTGAACAAGTAAGTCTACTGATAAGTGTTATCTGGTAGGTTTTCCTAGTTTGACTAGGCTTGTTTGTGCGTCCATAGAGTGCCTCTTTTGGCATGATTTTTGACGTATTCCCTACTGGATAAGTAGGGAATTTTATGTTGAGACACACCAAAGGAGGAACGATGTTACAACTGAAAGATGTTACTATTACCCATAAAAAAGATTTACAAGTTATTGTTGAAAACCTATCCTTAGTTGTCAATCCTGGTGACAAACTAGCTATTATCGGTGAGGAGGGGACGGGTAAATCAACCTTAATTCAAGCAATACTTGCCTCTCATCTCACTGAGTCTTATGCTGATGTGACAGGGCATATCAGCAGTCACTTTAACCGTATCGGCTATCTTCCGCAGAGGTTGCCTGAACAGTTGCTAAACCAGACAGTGACAGATTTTATTTATGCCGATATGGCTATTGAACAATTTGATTTTGCTCTTTTTTGGAAGTATGTGGAACGTTTTGATTTACCGATAGAGCGTTTCGAGGAAAAGCAGGAGAGCCTGTCTAGCTTATCTGGCGGTGAAAAAATCAAGTTACAACTTCTCAAGATATTAGTTGGGAATCCTGATCTGTTGGTGCTTGATGAACCAAGTGGAGACTTGGACTTGGCAACCTTGATTTGGTTAGAAGATTTTATTCGACAAACAGATAAGACAGTTATCTTTATCTCTCATGATGAAGAATTATTAGCCAGAGCAGCCAGTCACATTCTTCATTTAGAATTAGTAAAAAAACGCCGTGAGGCTCGCTGGACACTTTATAAGGGGACCTATGATAACTATAAAAAAGAGCGTAGCGAAGCCCTAACAAAACAGCTTCAGGTTGCCACCAAACAGCGAGATGAGTCTGCCAAACGCCTCATGAAAAACCAACAACTGCAACAACGTGTTGAGCATCAGCTGCGTCAGACTAAAAATGATGTCGCTGGGCGTCTTTTAGCTAAGAAGATGAAGTCGTTGAAATCTCAGGCGAAGCGATTTGACCGAGAAAGTCAAGAATTTATAGATTTTCCTGAGGACACGGATAGCATTAACCTTTTCTTTTCTGACGTTACCCCTCTTCCAAAACAAAAAAAACTCTTGTTCTGGGAACACAAGCCTTTATTGACAGGGCAATGCCTTAGTTTGAGCTTACGAGGGCAGGATAGGCTTGCTATTATCGGAAAAAATGGTGTCGGTAAGACAAGATTGCTGATGACTATTAGAGATGAACTGATTGAGCGAGAACATCTTTCAGTGGGCTATATGCCGCAGGACTACCATCAAATCTTGCCAGAACAGACGTCCGCCTTAGAGGTATTAACAGAGCGAGTGAGCGAAGAGGCGGCTAGAAGCCTGTTGGCTAGCCTCCAGTTCACGAGACAGGAAATTCAGCATGCTGTCGGTGAGCTTTCTGGCGGACAAAAGGCCAAACTTTGTCTTGCGAAAATGGTCTTAGAGAAAAACCAGATTATTTTGCTAGATGAACCGACTCGGCATTTGTCTCCGACATCTCAAGAAGAGTTTAGAAGACTCATACAAGCTTATCCGGGTGCCATTATTGTCGTGACGCACGATAGAGCTTTGCTAAACGCTCTGGACTGGCAACTATTAGATTTGGAACATCATTAAAACGGTTGGGAAGTCCAACCGTTTGCTTAGGTATTATCTTGTTTCAATCGCTCGCGCTCCAAACGCAGTTTACGGTTGGGGTTGAGCGTGTTGAACAGCTCCTCTAATTTTTCAGCTGTCCAAACATCAGCAGCTGACACAAAATTACCATTCTTGTCCTTAAAAGATATCGGTTTATCGCCCATGCTTGACCCTCCCTTGATAAGATTTTAGCACAAGTTATTTTGCCATTTACTCAATGAAAAACGAGACGATGAGCGAGAATTTCAGCCAATATATTTGCCATAGCATCAGTCAAAGGAGCCTTTTTTGCAAACAAATCTCTCATTGCTCTTGTTTTTTAGGCAACGCGCTTGATTAGGTTGTTACAGCCTTTGTTTATTTTGTCGCTTCTAGGCTCGCTCTCCAATTTTTAGGCTCGGGTTGATAAGGTCCCACGAAGCCCTACTCGCTTTTTCATTTTAGGGCGAGTAGCTGAAAGAGTCCACTGGACTCTTTCACTAATCCACAAACTCGAACTCAAAGTTGCCGATGCGGACGGTATCACCGTCTTTGGCACCGCGTTCTCGGAGGGCTTCATCGACCCCCATACCACGCAACTGGCGGGCAAATTTCATGATGGATTCGTCGCGTTCCATGTTGGTCATGACAAAGAGGCGTTCCAGTTTTTCACCAGACAGCACCCAAGCCGCATCGTCGTCACGGCTGATGTCAAATGGTCTCTGATCTTCGGTGAAGCCGTAGTAGGCTTCCTCATCCAACATCTCGTCCTCGTTGTAAAGGAGAAACTCGTCTGTCTTGGCCAATAAGTCAGCGGTTGCCTCTAAAAGAGCATCCAACCCCTGATGAGCAATCCCTGAAATTGGAAAAATCTGTGGTAACTCATCAAATTCATCGTAGTTGGCAGCGAGTTGCTCCTTGAAGAGAGCCAGATTGTCCTCAGCCTCTGGCATATCCATCTTGTTGGACACAATAATCTGAGGTCGCTCCATGAGGCGCAGGTTGTAGGTCTCTAGCTCCTTGTTGATGGCGACGTAGTCCTCATAGGGATCTCGCCCCTCACTAGCAGACATGTCAATCACATGAAGAATGACGCGTGTCCGCTCGATGTGACGGAGAAACTGAGTACCCAAGCCCACACCCTGACTAGCACCTTCAATCAGACCTGGTAGGTCAGCCATGGCAAAGCTATCGCCAGACTTGGTTCTGACCATGCCAAGGTTAGGCACGATGGTGGTAAAGTGATAAGCCCCAATTTTAGGCTTAGCTGCAGAAACCACACTGAGCAGGGTTGATTTGCCGACGGACGGGAAACCAACCAGACCAACATCAGCCAAAATCTTCAATTCCAGCTCGAGGTCTCGCTCTTCACCAGGCTCACCATTCTCAGCAATCTCTGGTGCAGGGTTGCGTGGTGTTGCAAAACGAATGTTACCACGCCCTCCGCGACCGCCTTTGGCAACGATAAATTCTTGACCGTGTTCGACCAAGTCTGTGATGACTTTGCCAGTCACTGCGTCCTTGATGGTCGTTCCTTGAGGAACACGCACATAGAGATCCTTAGCGCCCTTGCCGTGCATGCCCTTGGTCATGCCTTTTTCGCCGGATGGAGCCTTAAATTTGCGGTTGTAACGAAAATCCATCAGGGTCCGCAAGCCTTCATCAACGATGAAAATCACATCGCCCCCACGACCGCCATCACCGCCCCAAGGACCGCCATCTGGCACGTATTTCTCACGGCGAAAAGCCACCATTCCATCACCACCACGTCCAGCTTTAACGCTGATTTTGGCAGTATCTAAAAACATACTCATAGTTTAGTTATTCTTTCTTTAGTTGAAGTCTGGTCGGACAAGTACAGCAAGTCTGAGTTTTGCTTCACTTGATGACTTAACTAATCTTGTTAAGCCAATCTGGTCTTTAGCGTGTCGAGCCGACAACTTTCTTGAGCTGTTGCTGCTCTGCTATTGTCCACACCAATGAAAAAACGCTGGGTAGCGTTTTAACGGATGGCTGAATAAGCGCTCAAAATCAAGCTCCCAATGGTTACTAGAACCATCAAAAGAACGACGAAGAGCGTCAAGCGTTCGAACCATGTTTTTTTACGTGGACCTTGATCACCAAAAGCCATGTGTCACCTCATTCATTGTTTACTATACTCTGCCATTTTACCATAATTTTAAAAAAATCGCAAAGCAAAATGCTAAAGTAGCCTCTTAAAATTGGGATATTCAAAGTAGGGAAGCATGGTTTTAGATTGACAAATCAAGGGATAATTGTATATACTAGAGATAAGAAAATCAGTTAACATAAGGAGGTTGGCATGGCAAGGATTTTGGTGACAGGGGGAACAGGCTATATCGGTTCCCATACCTGTGTGGAACTTCTAGAAATCGGGCATCAAGTGATTGTGCTGGACAATCTGCGTAATTCAAACGTTAAAAGTTTAGCTGTTGTTGAAGAATTGACTGGACAGCAGGTCACCTTTTATCAGGGAGATATTCGAGATGCGGAGCTCTTGCGCCAGATTTTTGAAAAAGAAGCGATTGACCATGTGATTCATTTTGCGGGTCTAAAAGCTGTCGGAGAGTCTTCACAGATTCCGCTGGACTATTATGATAACAATATCTCAGGGACAGTTAACTTGCTCAAGGTGATGGCAGATTATGGCTGCAAAAATATCATTTTCAGCTCATCGGCAACTGTTTATGGTAACCCTCATACCGTTCCAATTACGGAAGAATTTCCCTTGTCAGCGACCAATCCTTATGGTCGAACAAAGCTGATGTTGGAAGAGATTCTAACGGACCTCTACCATTCTGACAAGAGTTGGAACATCGTGTTGCTCCGCTATTTTAACCCGATTGGAGCGCATGTATCCGGTGATTTGGGAGAAGATCCACGTGGGATTCCAAACAATCTCCTGCCTTATGTTACCCAAGTGGCTGTTGGAAAACTGAAGCAAGTCAGTGTCTTTGGGGATGATTATGATACCGTTGATGGCACTGGTGTCCGAGATTATATTCATGTGGTGGATTTAGCTAAAGGACACGTTGCTGCTTTGAAGCGCCTAGCACCCGAGACCGGGCTATCGATTTACAACCTTGGGACAGGTCAGGGCTATTCAGTTCTAGAGATTATTCAACAGATGTCAGAAACAGTGGGTCGCGACATTCCTTATCAGATTGTGGCAAGACGTCCAGGGGACATTGCAACTTGCTATGCCAAGGTCGATAAGGCCAGTCGTGAGCTAGGATGGACAGCGACGCTTGGCATCAAGCAGATGTGTGATGACGCCTGGAGATGGCAGAGCAAACACCCTCAAGGGTTTGAAGACTGATGGATGATACAGGGCATTTTGTCCTGTTTTTCATCGTCACCGCTTGTTCGTTTACCAAAACCTCTCCTTGTGGTATAATTGAATATAAAACATCAACAGCTGTTGGAGGAGGTGGTTCGCCTGTTAACCAAGGAAAAAATTGCGGATATCAAGGCTAGTGTTAACATTGTTGATGTGATTAACGAGGTGACGCCGCTTGTTAAACAGGGGAGACAGTTTTTGGGGCTCTGCCCATTTCACAAAGAAAAGACACCCTCTTTCAACGTTTTGGAGGATAAGCAGTTTTATCACTGTTTTGGTTGTGGCAAGTCAGGCGATGTCTTCAAATTCTTGGAAGAGTATCGGCAAGTTAGTTTTACCGAAGCAGCTCACATTTTGGCGGAACGGGCTGGGATTCCTTTAGTCAGGCAGCAGTCGTTACCTCAGCAGCAATCACAGCACCCTCATCAACAGCTCTATGACATCAATCGCGATGCCGCTAAATTTTATCAGGCGGTTCTGATGACAACCACGCAAGGAGCAGCCGCCAAAGCTTACCTTGCTAAGCGAGGCTTGACAGATGAGTTGCTGACGTATTTTGGCATCGGTCTTGCGCCAGATGAGTCTGACTACCTTTATCAAAACCTATCCAAAAAGCATGATGAAAAAACATTGAGTGATTCAGGGCTATTTAACTGGAGTGAGGATCGTGCTTTTGATGCTTTTCGTGATCGGATTATGTTCCCTCTGCTTGATGATAGTGGTCGACCTATTGGATTTTCAGGGCGGATTTGGCGGGACAATGGCAGAGCGAATCAGCAGGCTAAGTATAAAAATACGCGTTCAACGCCCATTTTTAATAAATCCTATGAACTCTACCACTTAGATAAGGCTAAAAGCGTGGCGAAAAAAACAGGTGAACTCTATCTGATGGAAGGGTTCATGGATGTTATCGCTGCTTATCGGGCTGGGGTCACAAACGCTGTAGCGACCATGGGAACAGCTTTGACACCAGAACATATTGCGCACCTAAAGCCTTATATCAAGAAAGTCATTTTAGCCTATGATGGCGATCAGGCTGGGCAAGCTGCTATCGACAAGTCCTTAACTCTGTTAACCAATCTGACAACAGAAATTGTTCGACTGCCTGAACAGCTGGACCCTGATGATTTTTTACAAAAGCATTCTGAAGAAGAATTGGCCCGTTTTCTGACCCAATCCCGAATCAGTCAAGTAGAGTTCTATGCTCACTATTGGTTGCCAGATAATCTAGACAATCTTCAAGCCCAGATTGCTTATGTGGAGCAGATGGCACAGCTCATTGCTCGTGAGTCGTCAATCATAGCTCAGTCTAGTTACTGCCAATTAGTGGCGGATTTGCTGCCTGACTTTGATTATTTTATGGTTGAGCAAGCTGTCAATCAGCAGCGCCTACAGCAACCTGAGCCTAATCGGTCACCTGCTAAGCCCTTGCCTGCTAGCTGGCAGCAGCTTCCTCAAACTTCTTCGCAAAAAGGAGGGCTAGTCAGGGCTGAGCAACAGCTGTTTTATCGCTTATCGACTCAGCATCATCTCTTGCAAGAGTTCAGGTATAACGAGGATTTTGCCTTTGTAACACCCGCTCTTCAAACCTTATATGAGAACTTGTTGGCTGAGGAGGTGATTGACTCCCAGATGCTGTCTGAGCTTTCTGATGACAGTCGACAGGCCTATTATGATGTTCAAGCAGAACATTTTCCAGAGGTCATGCCCGAGGGTGAGATTGAAGAGTTGCTCTACTGGCGGCAACATTATTTGAGCCAGCAAGAACTTGCCCAGCACCAGCGTGCTGTTCGTGAACACAGTAAACAAGGGAATTTGCTAGAGGCAGAAGATGCTCTGGCAGCCCTCATCGCCCAAAAAAGGCGTTTAGAATAGGAGTTTGTATGACAAAACAACAAGACATTTCAACCTTTAACGTTCAAGTTGCAGAATTTATTCGTAAACATAAGGCAGCAGGGACAGCTGTAGACGATGTGGTCACTGAGCAGCTCGTGATTCCCTTTAGCTTGGATGCGGATCAGATTGATGACCTCTTGACAAGACTGACTGACGGTGGTCTTGCGATCACCGATAAGGAAGGCAATCCGTCAACTACCTACCAAATTGAAGAAATCAAACCTGAAGAATTGAGCGACGAAGAATTGCTTGGTAGTAATTCTGCCAAGGTCAATGACCCTGTCCGCATGTACCTCAAGGAAATCGGTGTCGTGCCGCTCTTGTCCAACGAAGAAGAAAAAGAACTGGCTCTCCTGGTTGCGGAAGGCAATGTCGAAGCCAAGCAACGTCTGGCAGAAGCCAACCTGCGTCTAGTGGTGTCCATCGCCAAGCGCTATGTTGGTCGGGGTATGCAGTTCCTCGACTTGATCCAAGAGGGCAACATGGGGCTCATGAAGGCCGTCGATAAGTTTGACTACGCCAAAGGCTTCAAATTTTCAACCTATGCCACTTGGTGGATTCGTCAGGCCATTACCCGTGCCATTGCCGATCAGGCCAGAACCATTCGGATTCCTGTTCACATGGTTGAAACCATCAACAAGCTGGTACGGGAACAACGCAATCTCTTGCAAGAACTAGGAACGGAACCGACACCTGAGCAGATCGCAGAGCGGATGGATATGACTCCTGATAAGGTGCGTGAGATTTTGAAAATTGCTCAAGAACCTGTGTCTCTTGAAACTCCAATCGGCGAAGAAGATGACAGCCATCTGGGCGATTTCATCGAAGATGAAGTGATTGAGAACCCTGTTGACTACACCACGCGCGTGGTGCTGCGCGAGCAATTGGACGAAGTCCTAGATACCCTGACTGACCGCGAGGAAAACGTGCTGCGTCTGCGCTTTGGGCTGGACGATGGCAAGATGCGCACGCTGGAAGATGTGGGCAAGGTCTTTAACGTGACCCGTGAGCGCATTCGTCAAATCGAGGCAAAAGCGCTACGCAAACTCCGCCATCCGTCCCGTAGCAAGCAACTCAAAGACTTTATTGATGAGTGAGAGTGAAACACACATCGGTAGCCTAAGGGAAGGGCTGGATGTCGTCGCCTTACCTCCGCAAGGCTCAAACAGTCAGGGAAGTGACTGTTTGAGGTTGGAAATGAGGGAAGCAATATTTCCCTCATTCTTTTAGGGTTTTCATAGCCTGTAGGGCGTAGAAAGTCCAGCCAACTACTGCGTCATGTTATTTGAGGTAGGCCTGTTTAGCTGATGATAGTCATGGTCTAGAACGATGTCATTATTCTAGAGAACCTTCTGAGCGATGAGCTTAGAAAGTTGGTAGCGAACCGAAGGTAGAAATTGTAACATTTTAGCGTTCAATTTCGTCTGACGAAAGTGTGGCGTTATCGCCTGTCACAACATTATCCGGATTACCCCGAAAAATGTTGGCTAGGGAACCCTTAGCGTTAGAAAGTGCGATTCATGTCAGAAAACCCTTGTACTGCTGAGCGAATCGAAGACAGCTTAAGACCTTAATTTATTCTTTTTGTGCCTGTTTTTTAGGAGTAGATATAATGATAAGCATACGCCCTATGTCTGTGTCTGATATTCCTCAGAAAGCTGCTATCCAATTAGCAATTTTTCAAGAGACCTATCAAGGTTTGGTTGGTGGTGACTACTTAAACTCCCTTAGTTTGCCTCAGCTCATGGAGCGCACGAGGGATAGATTAGACACTAAAACTACTTTTTTGGCCTGGCTGAATCAGGAGCCTATCGGTTTTATGACTTGTCGTCAAGTTTCGGCTGACGAGGGTGAGATTTCAGCGATTGGCATTCTAGCTTCACACCAGAAACAGGGGATAGGCACATTATTGCTAGAGGCAGGGATAAAGCACTTGTCAAACTGTTCAAAAATTTTTCTTTGGGTTTTGGCTGACAATCGCCGAGCTGTTGATTTTTACAACACTCAGGGCTTTACATTGAGTGGCAAGCAAAAAATATTAACAATGGGGAAGCCTTTGTTAGCTGAGGAAACGGTTAAGACACATTAGAAGAGGAAGAGGAAATGGCTTACACGGACCAAGAGATTGAAGACATCAAAAACCGCATTTTGCAGGCTTTAGAAGAGGTGATCGACCCTGAATTAGGCATTGATATTGTCAATTTAGGACTGGTTTATGAGATTCGCTTTGAGCAAAATGGCCGATCAGAAATTGATATCAGCTTGACGACCATGGGTTGTCCTTTAGCTGATTTGATTACAGACCAGATGTATGATGTGTTGAAAACCATACCAGAGGTGACCTCTTCTGAGGTCAAGTTGGTCTGGTACCCCGCCTGGTCACCTCAGCGCATGAGCCGTTACGCACGTATTGCTCTGGGAATAACATTATAAAGCTATGATAAAAATGAACCTACAGGTGACTTAGGTTCATTTTTTGTTGATCGTTCTTGAGATATTTAACGCATGGTGACAAATTCTTCTGCACCAGTTGGGTGGATAGCAACAGTGTTGTCAAAGTCTGTCTTGGTTGCTCCCATCTTAATCGCCACGGCGAAACCTTGAATCATCTCATCGACCCCATAGCCGATACCGTGAAGACCGACTACTTTCTCCTTGTCACCTGCCACAACCAGCTTCATCTTGCAAATTTGACGATGGCTGGTGACAGCGGTATACATGGAGGTGAAGGTTGAGGTATAGACTTTAATCTGGTCTTCTCCGTAGGTGTTCTTAGCTTCTTCCTCAGTTAAGCCGACAGTGCCGATAGCTGGGTGGCTAAAGACGACAGTGGCAACGTTGGTGTAATCTAGCTTCAATCCTGTTTGACCGTTAAAGAGGCGCTCAGACAAACGACGACCTGCAGCCACGGCAACTGGTGTCAGCTCGATTTTACCATTGACGTCACCTAGAGCGTAGATGCCGTCAATGTTGGTCTCCTCAAACTCGTTAGTCGCAATATAACCACGATTGTTGAGGGCTACGCCAGTGGCCTCCAGATTGAATCCTGAGATGTTTGGTTTGCGACCGATAGCCCAGATGAGGGTATCGACAGTGTAGCTCTGCCCATTTTCCAAAAAAAGTGTCAGGCTACCGTCGGCGTTTTTGACCACCTCTTTAGGCACAGAAAAAGTATGGAGGCTCGGACCGTTTTTAGCCATCTCCTCGACTAGACCGTCGATGATAAAGCTATCAAAGTTCCGCAATGGCGCGTGCTGGCGGACGAAGAGATGGGTCTCTGCCCCCAGGGCGTGGAGGACACCAGCCACTTCAACGGCGATGTAGCCTGCGCCAACAACTGCTACTCGTTTAGGCACGGCATCTAGCTCAAAGAAGCCATCAGAGGTGATGCCATACTCTGCTCCTGGTAGATCAGGAACGACCGCATGACCACCAGTTGCAATTAGGATATGGGGAGCAGTGTAGCGCTCACCGTTGGCTTCAACCGTATGGGCATCAATAAATTTAGCGTAGGCCTGAACTAACTCAACACCGTTGTTGTCAAACCCACGATCGTAAGACACATGGATACGGTCAATGTAGGCCTGGCGGTTAGCTTTTAGCGTCCCAAAATCAAAGTTGTTGGTCGTCACATCGAAACCGTAATCGGCAGCGTAGTGGTTGATGGCTTCGGCCACCTGAGCCCCATACCACATGACTTTTTTAGGGACACAGCCTAGGTTGACACAGGTGCCACCAATATCTTTTGATTCAAATAGGACAACCTTGGCACCGTGCATTGCAGCACGATTGGCAGAAGCGATACCACCACTACCTGCTCCAATCACGATGTAATCATATTCTTTTACCATGAGAACGTCTCCTTACTTTACTAATAAATCTACTTTAGCACAAAAAATCATCGCAGACAATTTTCTGCTACGATTATGATTGTTCATCTGTGGTTAGTCCATCTTTGTGGTCTGATTAGTTAAAGACATTGGCGTAGATGAGATTATCAGCATTGGACTGGAGATGGATGGGCTCAAAGACCCAACGATTGCCCTCGAGGACACTTGTGATGAACCGTCGGGATAAGGTTGAGGTGAAGGTATTATCTGTAATGGTTACCTGACCAACCTCTGACGAATGTTGACCGACGCTCCCGCCGTAGGCAATAATCTGACCGTCTGAACCGATATAGGGCAGGAAGTGATTGTTTTGAATTGTAATGTGGTTACTCACCAGTTGGTTAGGGTTGTTGACCTGATAATTTGGGTCGATAGCTTTTAGCATCCCACCATCCCATTCGCCATTGTTTGATGATGCGTCTAGCTGGATAGCTTCTGCAATAAAATTATGGATGCTACGGTTGCCAATTTCTGTGACAGCTGTTAGTTCGGGAGCGTAGCCTTCAAACACATTGTCCGAAAAGACGGCCTGTTGTACCCCACCGAGATCAAAAATATGGCTGGATAGTTGCTGTACCATGGTGAAGCGGTTATTAAAAATCTGCCAATCGTAGCCATGATTGGCCATGAGGATAAACTGATTGCCCTGTGTTAAATCTTTGGCTTCGACTGTTAGCCCCTGAATGGTAAAATGTGAGAGCCCATCGGTTGCTTCAGGGCCTGTTGTCAGCCCGAACCAGCGTGCTGAGCCGTCAACAACTAAGGTTGTGTCCTGACCACGGAGCTCTACATTTGAGGTCAAAGTAATATAATCTGTCTCAGGGGTTTGGCTTCCAATGGCGAAGCGACCAGGAGGAAAGAGCAAACGTGAGCTTGATTTTGTTTGGGCAGTATTCAAAGCCTCTTGTAGAATTTTGTTGTTTTCAGTGGCTGTGTTATCCTCACGAAACCCTAAGGTGGTCACCCAAACGAAATCTTCTTCAGCAAGGTCAGTTAGCTGACCGAGGTTTGGGAAAGTGGCATCATAGCGGTATTGCACCTTGCCATCAATCTCTTTGAGTTGGATACCGTTGACTTGTCCGTCTTCCTTTTCACCGTCTTCTGGATGATTGGCAATAGTCACTGTCTCACCGAGACGATAGGCGGTATCAATGGCACGTAATTGAGTTTCGGCGACCCCGCTCATCATCTTGCCTTGGTTATAGCTCAAATCATAGACAATCAGGTTATTCCCATCAATCGTTACTTTTTTACTGGAAATGACCTGCGCTATGTTATTTTTCAGGGTATCTAAGGGAGTGCCGTCGGTGTTTTTGCTGGCTGATTTAAGGAGAATAACCTGTTGCCCAACTGCAAAAGTAGGTTTTGGGTCTTGTAACTTGATTTGCCAGAGGGTTTTGACACTGGGGGTTTGCCCGTTCTCTATTTGACGAACGACATTGTAAAGGGTAAGTGAGCTGACAAGCAACAGGCTTAGTAAGGTGATGTTAAGAGTAACTTGTCGTCGTCTCCTGACGCGATTGATTCGTTTTGGCACATTTTCCTCCATAGATATAATGACCCTATTGTACCATATTTTAGGAGGTTATGACCGAAAAAGACAGTGACTTTTATCTGTTTGTTCAGTTTTTATCGTGATAACTTTTTAACTTGTTCTATGGCTTAATGTTATGGTATAATAGAGTGATATTCTGCTTAATCAACAAAGAAAGGAGAAGCGGATGCGTCATGTGTTTATCATCGGCAGCAGAGGATTGCCGGCTAAGTACGGTGGCTTTGAAACCTTTGTTGAGGAATTGGTGACTCACCAGCAATCAAAAGACGTAACCTATCATGTGGCCTGCCTGTCTGATAGCGACCATGGCACTCATTTCTCCTACCGAGGGGCAGACTGCTTTACCATCAATCCACCTCAACTGGGAGCAGCACGTGTCATGGCTTATGACTTGATGGCGGTCCGATACGCCCTAAAACTAGTCAAAACAAAAGGCTGGGAGCGCCCGATTTTTTACCTTTTGGGTAATACCATAGGTGGCATCATGCCTCTCTTAGCTCGTCAGATTTGGTCAGTAGGGGGAGTGTTTTACATCAACCCTGACGGTCTGGAATGGCGACGCACCAAGTGGCCGCGTCCTGTTCGTGCCTACCTGAAACTGGCTGAGCGGTTCATGTGCCAGACGGCTGACCTAGTTATCGCTGACAATATCGGTATAGAAGATTACATTAAGCAAGCCTATCCCAAAGCTAAGACGACTTGCATCGCCTATGGCACGACAGTGGAACCAACCCCTCTGACGCCGACAGATGCGCAGGTGCGGGCTTACTTTGACCAGCATAACTTGAGAGAAAAAAATTACTATCTGATCTTGGGGCGTTTTGTCCCTGAAAATAACTACGAAACCATTATTCGCGAGTTTATGGAAAGTCGTACCCAGAGAGATTTGGTCATTATTTGTAACCAAGAGGGCAGTGCTTATTTTGAACGGTTGAAGCAGGCGACAGGATTTGACCGTGATTCTCGGATCAAGTTTGTCGGGACAGTTTATGACAAGCCTCTTGTGGCTTATATCCGCCAGCAGGCCTTTGCCTATATCCATGGTCATGAGGTCGGAGGAACCAATCCTAGTCTGCTAGAAGCCTTAGCACAGACTGACCTAAACTTGGTGTTAGATGTGTCCTTCAACCGCACGGTGGCAGGTCAAAGTAGCCATTACTGGACCAAGCAAGATGGCAGTTTAGCTGGTCTGATTGACGACGTGGATGGTCAGACTGATTTTACAGTTCTGGGACAGATGGCTAAGGGCATTATCCGTGACCAGTACACTTGGGAAAAAATTGTTGGAGAGTATGAGGACTTGTTTTTAAATGAAGGTTAATATTCTCTTATCAACCTACAACGGGGCACGTTTTTTAGCCCAGCAAATCGAGAGCATTCAAGCGCAGACGTATGCTGACTGGCAGCTTCTCATCCGAGATGACGGCTCAAGCGACGATACAAGAACCGTGATAGCAGCATTTGTTGCTAAGGACAGGCGCATCCGCTGGGTCAATCCAGATGAGGAGCGTAATCTGGGTGTTATTAAAAGCTTCTACAGCTTGGTGAAGCATGAGCCTGCAGATGTTTATTTTTTCAGCGATCAAGACGATGTTTGGTTGCCCGATAAGCTGGGAGTGACCCTGTCACAGGCGAAACAAGAAGACATGACTAAACCGCTCCTGGTCTACACAGACCTCAAGGTTGTCAATCAGGAATTAACGGTTCTTCATGAGAGCATGATTGCCACTCAGTCGCATCATGCGAACACCGAGCTCCATCAGGAGTTGACGGAGAATACGGTGACTGGTGGCACCATGATGATTAACCATGCTTTGGCGGAGCTCTGGCAAATAGCTGATGATCTGCTCATGCATGACTGGTATCTGGCTCTAGTAGCCAGCAGCATGGGCAAACTGGTCTATGTTGACCAAGTTACTCAGCTCTATCGTCAGCACGACAACAATGTCCTTGGGGCGAGAACCTGGCGCAAGCGCATGAAAAATTGGCTAAGACCGCAGGTTTTAGTGGCCAAATACTGGTGGCTCATCAAAAGCAGTCAAGCACAGGCGGCGAAACTCCTAGCTCTGCCATTGCCCCAAGACAAAAAAGCAATGGTTGAAGCCTATGTTGGACTGATGAACCAGCCTTTGAGGCAACGCTGGGCGACCTTGTGGCGTTATGGTTTTGCCAAGAACCGCTGGTTTCATACCCTGGTCTTTACGACCCTAATCTTAACCAAGTTTGGTTATTTAAGTGAGAAAAGAGATGAATCTATTTAGCAAAGAACACCGTATCCTCTTGCGGGAGATGGTTAAAACAGACTTTAAGCTCCGTTATCAAGGGAGTGTGATTGGGCATTTGTGGTCAATTTTGAAGCCGATGATGCTTTTTTCTATCATGTATGTGGTCTTTATCCGCTTTTTACGGTTGGATGATGGGACACCACATAATGCTATTGGCGTCTTGTTTGGCATGGTGACGTGGAATTTCTTTGCGGAAGCGACCAATATGGGCATGATGTCTATTGTGTCACGGGGGGATTTGTTGCGTAAGCTCAATTTTCCTAAAGAAATTATCGTCTTATCAGCAGTGGTCGGGGCAGCTATTAACTACAGCATCAACTTGCTTGTTGTTTTGGTCTTTGCTCTACTCAATGGAGTTACACTTAGCTGGTCTGTTCTGGTCTTGGTGCCTCTCTTTCTTGAATTGTTTGTTCTAGCCATAGGATTAGCCTTGATGTTGTCTAGTCTCTTTGTCAAGTACCGAGATATTGGACCGGTTTGGGAAGTCATCATGCAGGCGGGCATGTATGCTACACCAGTGATTTACTCGCTTAATTTCTTTTTACAGCGTGAGAATCCGTGGACACCACTCATGGCAAAAGTCATGATGCTCAATCCTATGGCTCAGATTATTCAGGACATTAGGCATTTTATTGTTTACAGTGGATCTTTTCGGGGCTGGCAACTCTACGAGGGGTCATGGTTGGGTCTGGTGTCTTATCTTTTGCCAGTCCTTGTTCTAGTGATAGGCTCTGCTATTTTCAAAAAAGAAGCCAAGCGTTTTGCGGAGATTTTGTAATGACAGATAGAAAAACAGTGGTCAAAGTAGACCACGTCAGCAAATTTTTTAGACTGCCGACCGAGGAGACCAGAAGTTTACGGACAGCTCTGGTCAACCGTTTTAAAGGCATCAAAGGTTACAAGGAGCAGCATGTTCTCAGAGACATCAACTTTGAGGTCAAGGAAGGCGATTTCTTTGGCATTGTCGGACGAAATGGCTCAGGCAAGTCAACCTTGCTCAAGATTATTTCTCAGATTTACGTGCCTGAGCAGGGCACGGTGACGGTTGATGGCAAGCTCGTCTCCTTTATCGAGCTAGGGGTTGGGTTCAACCCAGAGTTGACAGGTCGGGAAAATGTCTATATGAATGGTGCCATGTTGGGTTTTACGACCGAACAGATTGACGCCATGTATGATGACATCGTTGATTTTGCTGAGCTCCGAGAGTTTATGAACCAGAAACTCAAGAACTATTCGAGCGGCATGCAGGTACGCTTGGCTTTTTCCGTTGCCATCAAGGCGCAAGGTGATATTCTGATTCTTGATGAGGTTCTTGCGGTCGGAGATGAGGCCTTTCAGCGCAAGTGTAACGATTATTTCCTTGAGCGTAAGAATAGTGGAAAGACGACCATTCTCGTCACCCACGATATGGGTGCGGTCAAGAAATACTGCAACCGAGCGGTCTTAGTCGAAAATGGTCTGGTCAAGGCCTACGGCGATCCGTTTGATGTGGCTAATCAGTATAGTGTGGATAACGTTACGGTTGAACAAAACGATAGTCATGAGACAGAAAGTGACAATGTTGTAACGGATTTACAAGTGAAACTGTTGTCGAACCAGCAAATCAGCCCAGAGGATTTTGTCGAATTTTCTGTGACTTACACGGTGACACAAAATATTGAAAATTTTGTTGTTTTTTCATTGACAGATATTGATCGGAAGATTTGGATCTATAATGATAACAGTTGGGATCAAAAGAGTTATACCAAAGGACAAAAAAGTTACCGATATACTTGCTCATTGGCAGCACTAAACGATGCCAATCTACGCTTGGAAGTGACGGTGTTGGGTGAAAATCGTCAGATGTTGGCATTTGCAAATTATGAGAACAGTCCGACAATTTTTGTTCGTCGCAAAGATTTGGCACCTGATGATTTGTCAGGTTTAGACTCTGCTACAGGCATGATTCAGCGCAACGGTCACTGGCAGATAGAAGGGTAAGGAGGTTCCTGAGATGGCAGACGTCATGGTTTCAATTATTTGTACGAGCTATAACTATGCCCAATACTTGCCACAAGCTCTGGATAGTTTTTTGGCGCAAGAAACAACGTTTCCCTACGAGATTATTGTTGTTGATGACTGTTCTACAGACCAATCAAGGGAGGTACTAACAGATTATGCCAGTAAGCACCCTGATCTTATTCGCTTATTTTTTAATGACAGTAATCTAGGAATTACCAAAACATGGGTTGCTATTTGTCAAGAGGCGCGTGGCAAATACATTGCACGTTGTGATGCGGATGACTATTGGTTGGACTCGTTGAAGTTACAAAAACAAGTAGACTTGTTAGAAGCCGTTCCTCAGTCCAAGTGGTGTAATACTGATTTTCATATAGTTGATGAATATGGGAATATTGTTTACGAGCATGTCTTTATCAATGGGCCAATCGACTATGCTAACACTTATGCGAAAATGTTGGCCACTAAAGGCATGACCTTACCATCATCTTGGTTAGTGGAGACTCGGCTTATGCAAATGGTAAATGCAACGATTGATCCGAATGCGGTTGATGATACATTTAATATTCAACTGGAATTATTTCAACATATAGAGCCACTCTTTTTGCCAGAAGCAACAGTGGCTTATCGCATGACACAAAATTCGGATTCTAGACCGACTGACCGTGAGAAGATTCGCTATCGTGTTGAAGGTTTGAAGAAGACACAGTTGGAGTACTTAGAAAAATATCCAGATAAGGATATTTTAGAAATCGCTCGTCTGCAAGTGGAGAGAGAAGCATGGCAAGAGATGAGAGCCTTTGAACAAGCTGATATGATTGCCTATCGTGATCAAGATATTCTGAATCTTAAAGAGCAACTCCTAAATGCCGAGACAGAATGTCAACGTTTGACTGACCAATACGGCATTTTATTGGGCAAATATAATCGTGTGATTACATCTCGTCGATGGGCAATCCCAAGTCGGATTATAGCTCTTTTAAAAGGACAAAGCGGAGAGGATTAGAATGGTATTTGATAAAATTGTTAAAACCTATCGTCAAGAGGGGGGGCAGGCTGTTTTACGAAAGTTAAAATGGCAAGTTAAACACCGTCTGATTGGTCAAGCTGTATCGACACCTTCAAAAGTATCAATAGACAGATTACCTGCTATGCCCCAATTTGAGGATATTATTGCTGCTGATTACCTTAATCAGCCTTATCAGCGGCCTTCTAAGGTAAAAAAAGATAACCTATCTATCGCATGGGTATCTCCTCCTGTTGGTCCTGGAGGGGGAGGGCATACGACGATTTCGCGTTTTGTTAACTACCTGCAGAGCAAAGGACATCAGGTCACATTCTATATTTACCACAATAATACGATTGAGCAGTCTTCAAAGGAAGCTCAGGAGATTTTCAAACGTTCGTATGGCATTGATGTTGCTGTTGGTGATCTCTCGTCTTTTGGTGAACATGATGTGGTCTTTGCTACTAGCTGGGAAACAGCTTATCCTGTTTTTAACCTTAAGGGATCAAACCTTCACAAATTTTATTTTGTTCAAGATTTTGAACCAATCTTTTTTGGGGTTGGTTCACGTTACATGCTAGCTGAGGCAACGTACAAGTTTGGTTTTTATGGGATTACAGCCGGCAAATGGCTAACGCAGAAAATCAGTCAATATGGTATGCCTGCAGACTATTTCGATTTTGGGGCAGATAGTAATATTTATCGTCCAAAAGGTATTATTAAAAAAGAAAAGAAAATTGCTTTCTATGCTCGTGCTCATACTGAACGACGTGGTTTTGAGCTGGGAGTGATGGCCTTGAAAATTTTTAAAGATAAGCACCCTGACTACACCATTGAGTTTTTTGGTCAAGATATGTCTGGCTACAGCATTCCGTTTGATTTTGTTGATCGAGGCATTCTAAACAAAGAAGAGCTAGCCAAATTGTACCAAGAAAGTGTGGCGTGTTTGGTCTTGTCTTTGACAAATGTGTCTCTCTTGCCTTTGGAGCTTTTGGTAGCAGGTTGTGTCCCTGTCATGAATACAGGTGACAACAACACGATGGTGCTAGGTGACCTAGAAGACATCGCCTATGCGGAAGCCTACCCAACAGCACTCGCTGACCAACTTTGCTCTGCTGCAGAGCGGGAGGACAAAGAAGATTACGCTAAGGCTATGAGTGATAAGTACGAGACCTTGTCATGGGAGGAGAGTTATCGTAAAGTGGAGGCTATTATCCGTCGTGAGGTGTTAGATGTCTAAGATAAAAGCAACGGTATTTATCCCTGTTTACAATGGAGAACATGACCATTTGGAAGAGACTTTGACAGCTCTTTATCAGCAGCAAACAGATTTTGACTGGGATGTTTTAATCACTGATTCGGGGTCAAAGGACAGGTCTGTTGATATTATCGAACGTTTTGCTCAGACGCACGGTAATCTCAGACTGATTCAATTAGAAAAGAGTGAATACTCACATGGAGGTACACGTCAGATGGCTGCCGAAGTGTCTCAAGGTGAGATTATGGTTTACCTCAGTCAAGATGCGGTGCCGGCTAATTTTAATTGGTTGACAGAGATGCTTGCACCTTTTGCTATCAATGATAAGATTGTTGCCGTTTTGGGGCGTCAACAACCTCGGTTAGGCTGTTTTCCGGCCATGAAGTATGATATTCAGACTGTTTTCCGAGAGCAGGGGGCTGATGATGCGGTGACTCTGTGGACTAGGACAAATGCCGAGCAAAAAGGACTATACACTAAAGAATCCTTTTATAGTGATGTTTGCTCGGCAGCGCCACGTAAATTTTTGGTTGATACAATTGGCTATCGCCCAGTGAAGTACTCTGAAGATTATGAATACGGCAAGGACATTGTAGACGCTGGTTATATCAAAGCTTACAACGGTAAAGCTGTTGTCGAGCATTCCAATGACGTTCTTTTGTCAGAGTATCGTCAGAGAATTTTTGATGAGACCTATAATGTTCGTCTTAATAGTGGCGGACATGCTCATCCTGTCTCTTTCGCGTCTCTTATTAAGGAAACACTCAGAGGTAGTCTGAAAGATATGTCGAAAATTCTCAAAGATAAAGATTATTCATGGAAACGAAAACTCTATTGGACTTTTATTAATCCGCTCTTTCACTTGGAGAAATGGCGTGGTATTCGATTAGCCAATCGAGTGGATATGACTAAGGACAATAGCCGTTATTCATTAGAAGAACAAAGAAAGTGAGAATATCCTGTGTTTCAATCTTCTCAGTTAATAAAAAAAGCAATTTTTATGATCATTGGTTTGCTAATTGTTTTTCTTGCGCCAGTTACGTTACCAATACTGTTTGATTTTCAGTATGATATCCGCTTTTCTTGGGTGGTGTTAGGTATTGTACTTTATTTTCTAGTAACTGATTTTACTCAAGCAAAGAGATTGGCTAGAAATGCTTTTTTGTTCATTACTATTTTTGGAACAGTGGTTGCCTTAATCAGACCTGTACAGTATGCCTTAGATGAAGAAACGCATCTGAAGAACACGATTGGTTTATCTGGCAGCTTTTTTTTCAAGTATGATAAAGAAGAGCTGAAAGATTACGATGCTGTTTTTCGTCATGATCCGATTCGTAATGCTTCGAATTATCAAGGCAAGGATTATTTTGATGCAGTCGAGCATCAAGACAGTACAGTAGCTGGTGAACCGGTTGGTTTTGATAACCCCGCTTACTTACCAGGTACAATTGGCTGGAATTTGGGTGAGTTGCTTTCAAGTAAGGTAAAGGTATCCTATTATCTCGGTCGCATAGGAACAGTTATTGCTTATGCCTTATTAGTTTTCTTTGCCATTCACGCGAGTAAAGTCTATAAGGAAGGCATCTATCTACTGGGAACTTTGCCATCAGCTTTATACGTTACAGCTGGTTTTCACTATGATTATTTATATTATGGCGTTAGTCTGCTGTTTATCGCGCACTTGAGCAATATCCTAGCTGGTTATGAGAAGTTAACCCTGAAAAAAACAATGCTTCTGCAAGGATTGGCCTTCTTACTGGTTTTTGCAAAATTTCCCTATGTTTTATTAGCTTTGCTTCCCTTATTTGTTCCTAATAAATACTGTTCGGAAAAACAAGTTAAGCCATTTGCTGCTATTAATTTCTTGCTAATCATGATTATAGCAGTTGTTTACTCAGGGATAATTAATGTTTTCAAGGTCTCAACATTTGCATCTGAACAATCCCCAGGAATTGGTTATTTTCTGACACATCCCTTGCCAATTTTACGAACACTGGCTAGCGCACCGTTTGTACTTGTTGATCACTTTATCAGTCGTCCCCTGCAATACATCACCCACGATTCAGGCTTCTTAATGTCGATGACAGTTGTATTATTTTTTACCATGTATATCTTGGTGAGTTTGAAAACACAAATTCGTCTCCCGTGGTCTTTTCAAGTGTTAACCGGTGGACTGCTTATCGGAATTTCTTTGTTGACGATTTATGCCATTACAGGTGACCCGCGTGTTTATCACAAAGGTGATGTTTTTGTTGGTGGTGTGCAGGGACGTTACTATTTCTTTCCTTTGGCAATCTTGCCGCTTTTCTTGAGTGATTGGATTCATCGAAACTTTAACTTGTCGCCACTTTCTGAGGAAAATAATCAGAAGTTTGTTGCCATTTTACAGTATGTCAATACATTTTTGATGATTTTGACCATCAGTGTTGCCCTATATACTCAGCTCTAGGAGTTTTCTTATGTTTATTGATGATCGGCAAAGAAGTCAGTTGCCTGGTCTACTTAATTATTTGTTATTAAATCGTTCGAACTTAGCAACCCTAGCTGGTTTATGCTTTGTTGCTCTAGCCTCTATCCCCCTTTTTGTTTACCAGGTGCTCCAATCCCTGTTAGAGTTAGACATTACCTCTCGTCATATACAACTACTCTCTAGTCAGTGGTTATTTCCTCTTTGCTTAGGTATCGTTGCATTAGCCACAGCTCTATCGAGTGGAAAATGGCTTTTTCAACTGTTAAAACTAGCTTTTGTTTATTACCTTTATCCCTTGTTGAGCGGTCTAGTGACAACCGCTTATTACGTTAATGATCCTGAAGCTAATTTGAAAGAGTTAGCAAGTCAGTCACACCATCAGCACTTACTATTGTTATTTTCTTTGTTAATTGGGCTTGGAGTCATCTGCCATCGTTTTTTGCCACGTTTTTCCTTTGTTAAAGGAGAGATTGTATCAGATTTGGCGCTAGCTGTTTTGTTTGCCTTATTACCGTTACAAGATGGCCGATTGCTGACAATCTTATCGCCTAACTTTATGCGATTACTTGATGATGGTATGACCGTATCTCAAGGTATTTGGCAAGTTTTTCTACCGATTTATGTGGTGTTTGTCATTCTTGCTTATGCGCTAACGAGAGGACTTAGTGGACTGAGACAAAATCGTGGTCATCTGGGCTTAGCTCTATTTACTAGTTTTGCCTCGGCAGTTGTGCTCAATCTTGCCCTTCAAGAAGCCTATCGTGGTGACGGATCTTATTATGGTTACATTATGGCACCTGGTGCCATGAGTTTTCAGATAACTTTTTTCACCCTTACTTTCTTGATGATTTACCTGCTGGTCAATCGTTATTTTCTTGGCACTCTTTTGATATTGCCCTTGGCTGCTATTATAGCAGTTGCCAATGAGATGAAGTTCACCATGAGGGCAGAACCATTATTGATTACAGATATTGCATGGGTCAAAGAATTGAGCTTTTTAGCAGGATTTATTGCCCCTGCAACGAAAGCCAAGTTGATCATCGGTCTGCTACTAGCAGTTGGTGCTTATATCTTTCTAAGACGACGTGTGCTAAAAGGAAAGTTAGTCAGAACTTGGATTGGGCGCATTAGTCTCGCTGTAGCTTTTCTCCTGTTTTTTAATCATATTTCATCAGTTTTCAAAAAAGAAGAGCATTTTAAGGTTGCTGATAATGTTCCAATTATCTCACGCCTAAACAATGAACTTGATTTAAACTGGCTTGGATTCGATATGGCGGCACGTTATAAATCATTGGCTTTTGTTTGGGTTAAACAGCTGACCAAGCCAGTCATGGATAAACCGGAGCAGTATAGTCAGGAAACATTAGCTGACTTGGAAGAACGATACCGCAAAGAGGCAGAACAGATAAATGAGGACCGTCAAAATCGCCTAGAAGATCAAACCGTAATCTTTGTGCTAAGTGAAAGTTTGGCAAATCCAGAACGGATTGAAGGGATTAACCTATCTAAGCCTGCCCTCCCTTATATCACCTCTTTGACAGAACAGACGACTGGCGGATTGATGTGGAGCGATTTCTATGGTGGTGGTACAGCCAATCTGGAATTTCAATCCCTCACAGGATTGGCCTATGAACTCTATTCACCATCAGTGTCTATCCTCTATACGGAGGTTGTGCCTAAGATGAATTACCTACCATCAATTAGTCGCCAGTACGCTCCTGACCAGCGCTTTGTTATCCACCCGTACGGTGCGACTGGTTATAACCGCTCGGTCTTCTATAATTCCTTGACATTTGAAAAGTTTCTTGCTTTATCTGGTTCAAAAGATAGTATTGAGAATCCGGAGTATCTTGGTGTTCATATCAGCGACAAGACCACATATGACAACGTCCTAAATCTTTTGGATAAAGATCAGTCACAATTTTTTTCTGTTATCACTATGCAAAACCATGCGCCATGGTCAGCTAGTGAGCCTGCTGCTATGACTGCACAAGGACCAGCATTCACCGAAGCTGAAAATAATAATTTGACGAGCTATGCCCGTCTGTTATCCCATACAGATCTAGCAACAAAAGATTTTTTAGAAAAATTATCAACTTTTGATCAAACTGTGACGGTTGTCTTCTATGGAGACCACTTACCAGGCTTATATCCACTGGATATTTTTAAAGATCAACCAGACAATCAGCACCTTACTGATTACTTCATTTGGACAAACAGAGACCCTAAGCGTCGCCTTAATTACCCGAAAGTTGGGGCTAATAACTTTATTGCAGAGTTGCTAGAGCATACGAACTCTAAGGTCACACCTTATCAGGCTCTATTGACTCGTTATTTGCAAGAGGTAAGTAGCCAGACAAGTAACTTGACGGAAGAACAGGAGGTGGTACGCCGAGATATGCAGTTGCTCCAATATGATATCACCGTCGGCAAAGGTTATCTTAGTCGCCATAAAGATTTTTTTGAAGTCAAAGGTGGCAGAATTTCAAGAAAGTAGGAAATAATTATCAAAAAAAAGAATTATATTTGGAATACTATCGGTACAATATCCTCATCAGTTGTATCAATTTTAATGTTATTATTTTCAACTCGTTTTTTATCAGCTAGTCAAACAGACATGTTTAGTTTTGCTTATGCTCTAGCTCAACAATTTTATGTTTTAGGGTATTTTTATATTCGTAATTTTCAATCAACGGATACAAATGAAGTTTATTCTTTTGAAGCTTATTTGCTAACAAGAATTTTTACGGTTCTAGTAATGGTTATAACTGCTATTGGATATTTATTTTATACAGATTATAACTATAATAAAGTAGTAGTAATTTTAATGTTAATTCTTTATAGAGCATGTGAAGCAGTCTCGGATGTTTACCAAGGTTTTTTTCAACAACAGTCGCGTTCGGATTTATCAGGAAAAATCCAATTTGTAAGAAATGTTGCTACATTGATTGTTTTTGGAATTGGATTAGCACTTACGAATGAGTTGTTGCTATCTAGTTTTTTAGTTTTTTTAGTTAACTTTGTTCTCATTTTTCCACTAGATATTGCCATTCAAAAGAAAGAATTTCCAGATTATATTCTAAAAAGCTTTAAATTTCATCATTTAATATCAGCTTGGTCTATTTTAGGAGCCTGCTTTCCTTTATTTATTAATGGGTATTTGATAACAGCTATATATAATGAGCCTAAATTAGTTATTGATAATTTACTTGAACAGGGACTCTTAAATTCAGGGATACAACGAGATTTTAATATTTTGTTTATGCCGGTATTTGTTCTATCATTGCTATTTTTTATATTTAGACCATTTACAACTCAACTTTCAGAACATTGGTTAAATAATGAGCAAACCATTTTTTTTAAGAAAGTTAATACCTTTTTTGGAGGTATGGCTTTGTTATCTTTATTAATAATAGCTTCAAGCTTTATTATTGGACCTGAGATTCTTGGAGCAGTTTATGGTATAAACTTATCAGAGAATAGATTAGCCTTGACCTTGTTGCTTGTTGCAGGTGGATTAAACGTTTTGTCTATGATTGTAGATATAATATTAACAATTTTTAGGAAACAAAGGTATTTATTACTGGCGTACTTATTAACATTTATCGTTTCTAAGATAATTACTAAAAATATGATAACTAGCTTAGGTATTTTAGGAGCTGCACAATCCTTTTTGTTAGTCATGATGTTTTATTTATTGCTTAGTATTTTGATTTATACGATTGTACGATGGAATTTAAGAAAGGGTAACCAATGAATATTTTATTTACATTAAATAATGGTTTTGTCCCACAAGTTGCAACATGTATCTGCTCTATTCTAGAAAATAATAAGTTTTCAAAAAAAATAAAGTTCTATTTAGTTTCGGACGGTATTTCTGATATCAATAAAAATCTTTTGAAGAATTTTGTGTCGTCATATGGGCAACAAATATATTTTATTGAATTAGGCAATATAAAAAATTATTTGGATTTTACAGTGGATACAAATGGCTGGCATCCAATTGTATTAGCTAGATTATTTTTAGATAAATTATTACCAGATGATATTGAACGAGTTTTATATTTGGATGGCGATACTTTGGTTTTAGATGATTTAGAAGAGTTATTTGAAACGAATCTTTTTGGAAATGTAATCGGCATGTCTCCTGAACCAACTGTGGACAAACAGCGAAAATTAGATTTAAAATTAAATAATCGCCTTTATTGTAATGCGGGGGTATTATTAATTGACTTAAAAAAATGGCGTGATGAAAATATAGGGAAACAAGTGTTATCTTTTTATGAGAAGCATAAAGGTAGACTTTTTGCTAATGATCAAGACGCTTTGAATGGGGCATTAAGAGAACAGGTTTATGTCCTATCTATTCGATATAATTTCTTTAATATTTATTGGTCGTATCCGTATCATGTCTTGAAAAAATTGACGAAACCTATAGACTTCATGTCTGAGCAGAATTATCATTTAGCACTTAATAATCCGGTTATTATCCATTTTTTAGGAGAAGAGCGGCCATGGAGAAGAGGGAATCATCATAAATTTAGTAACCAGTACCACCGTTATTTATCGAAAACACCTTGGAAAGATACAGAAATGGAGACTGGATGGGAATTTTATTTTAAATGTTTTTATTTATTCAATAATGTAACTCGTTTTTTTCCCATGTTACGTTATAAAATTATAAATTCACTTATTCCAGCAATGATGTCTTATCGTAAAAGACAATTAAAAAAGAAATAGTATTGTCTAAAAAATGGAGAAAAAATGAAAATTTTGTTAATTATCCCAGCCTATAATGAAGAGGCTAGTATTTTACAGACGGTTCAGTCCATTTTAGACCATCAGAAAGAATTGTCCTCAGAGCTTCAATTAGATTATGTGGTCATCAATGATGGGTCAACCGATAGGACAAAGCAAATCATAGAAGACAACAGATTAAATGCTGTTCATCTCGTCATGAATTTAGGTATAGGTGGAGCTGTTCAAACAGGCTATCGTTATGCTTTAGACAATGGTTATGATGTTGCTGTTCAGTTTGACGGCGACGGTCAACATGATATTCGCTCGCTCCGTGTCTTACTAGACCCTATTATTTCTGATCAAGCAGACTTGGTTATTGGGTCGCGATTTGTAGGAGAAGAGGTCTCAGAATTTCAAACAACCACGATGCGTCGTTTTGGGATTAGCGTTATTTCAAAAATGATTAGATGGACAACTGGTAAAAAAATTTATGACACAACATCTGGTTATCGATTAGGGAATAAAAAAGTGATCGCGTATTTTGCAAAACGCTATCCGAGAAAATATCCAGAGCCTGAATCAATTGTCCACTTATTGAAACGAAAATGCCGAGTGATGGAAGCTCCTGCTAATATGTTTGAACGTCAAGGTGGCGAATCATCAATCACACCACTTAAATCTATCTGCTATATGATAGAGGTTTGCTCCTCTATCTTGATTGCAGCCTTTATGAAGGAGAGTGAGTAATGCCTATGTTATCTCTGATCATGTTTCTTGTGGCGCTAGGTTTTTTGTATCTGGTCATTCGGCAAATCAATAAAAATGCCTTGCTCTTTGAGCAGGCTTTTATCTGGTTAGTGATTGGCTTGGTTTTACTGCTTATTTCTCTCTTTAATGGCATTCCGATTTGGATTGGACGACTGCTTGGCTTTGAATTGGTGTCTAATTTCTTGCTTGTTTTAGCGGTTTTCTTTCTCTTAGTGACGGTTTTCATGCACACAGTGATGATTTCTAAGCAAAAAGAAGACCTGAAATGCTTGGTTCAAGAAGTGTCACTCTTGAAAAAACGGTTGAAAGATGTGGAAGAAAATAATGGCAACTAATCATACCTATGTCATTTGTGCTTATGGAGATAGCCCTTATTTGTTGGACTGTATACGTTCCTTAAAAGCTCAGACACTACAATCGGAGATTATTCTTTACACAAGTACGCCAAGCGATTATATTTATCGGATTTGTGAGACTGAAGCTATTCCCGTCTTTACTCGTCAAGGTGGCGGTATCGGTAAGGACTGGAATAATGCCTTGTCTTTTGTTAAAACACGCTATGCTACCATTGCACATCAGGATGATGTCTATCTTCCTGAATACGGTCAAAAAGTTTTGTCACAAGCTAGAGAGGATAGTCTGATTTTATATTCTGATTATGCTGAGTTAAAAGATAGTGTGGAGATACCTGCTAACACGAATTTACACATCAAGCGATTGATGTTGAGATGCCTTGCCATGTTTCCACAGGTAAAATGGTGGCGATACCGCATTTTGGCTTTTGGCAATCCCATTTGCTGCCCAGCAGTAACCTATGATTTGAAAAATGTAACAGATTTCCAGTTTGATGAGCAATTAAAGGTATCACTAGACTGGTATGCTTGGTACCAAATCTCGCAAAGACAAGGGCTATTTGAATACATTTCAGAACCTCTGATGTTTCATAGAATCCATGAGGAGTCGGAGACGACTAATAACATTGAAAATAATAACCGTACTGCTGAAGACTACTTCATGTATAAACTTTTTTGGCCTAAATGGTTTGCTAAGTTGTTGCTTCGTTACTATGTTAAGAGTCAGGAAACAAATTAGTTGGGCTCTTTGTCAACTGTAGTGGGTTGACCAATTTAACACCGAGAGAGGACAGTTCTTGTCTTCTCTCGTTTTATGTTTATGGCAATGAAAATGCGAGTTTTGTCTTTTCAAAGTTTCTGAAACCAAAGGCGTTGCGCTTAATCACCTTGATGATGTTGTTGGTTGCTTCAATCTTGGCGGTAGAGTAGGGCAATTCCAAGGCATTGACAATCTTGTCCCTATTCTTCAAAAATGTTCTAAAAACTGTCTGAAAGACAGGATTAACGCTTGAAATCGTCTCCTCAATTAGCCCAAAAAACTGTTCAGCTTGCTTTTCTTGAAAATGAAACAGGAATAGTTGATAAAGATCGTAGTGTTCTTTAAGCTCTTGGGAATAGCCGAGCAGCTTAGTGACAACCTCCTGATTAGTCAAGTGCCTGCGAAAAGTTGGGCGATAAAAGCGTTTATCGCTGAGCTTTCGACTGGCTTGTTGGAGTAAACTAGTCCAGGGGACTAGTTTAGCCCGAGCTGGAAAACGAGAGAGCGAGGGTTCCAGTAGCGCTTGAGGGCTCTGTATTCGTGGGAATTTCGATCAAACTGGTTCATTACTTGGATGTGTAGCCTGTTCATGGCCCTGCTCATGTGTTGGATAATGTGGAACTGATCGAGAACGATTTTAGCCATAGGAAATAGTTTCTTAGCGATGTCGTAATAAGGGCTAAACATGTCCATGGTGATGACTTTGACACG